>CAKUCT010000077.1 GCA_934643765.1 uncultured Oscillospiraceae bacterium | reverse complement strand
TTCCGCGCCGTCAAGGTCAAGTCCTGCGAAGCGGTCAAAAAGTCCAAAAAACTCCTGAAATTCGTTCTGGATGACGGAACCGGCACCGATAGAGTTATCCTTTCCGGCATCCACGAATACTACGAGCCGGAAGAACTCGTCGGCAAAACGTGCGTCGCCATCACGAATCTGCCGCCCAGACCCATGATGGGGATTGCCTCTGAGGGTATGCTCATCTCCGCCGTGCATCACGAAAACGGCGAGGAGCGGCTGCACCTTCTGATGCTCGATCCGCACATTCCGGCGGGTGCAAAAATGTATTGATTTTTGGCCTGGTATCGGGCTGATTTGCGCGTATAAAGCAATTTAAAAGCACTCCGCCGTGCGGCGGGGTGCTTTTTTGCTGTTTGCGAATGTTAAAATATCGTTTTTTGAATCGTCATAGTTTTGACATAATTCCACGATAGGATAGCATCATAAAAGATAAACAAATCCGCTGCGGCGGAATAAAGGAGCAGATCAATATGATGGAACATGACAACGAGAGAATGGACTATTCCTTTGAGTCTGTAGACGATACAAACTTTGAGGAAGGTTCGCGTCAATCCCAGTCCTATGACCCGGGTTACAACCACAATCAGAACCAGAACAACAAAAAGAAAAATGGTGCCGGCGGCCGGATGATCGCGCTGATGGTGGCGGAGGCGCTGGTTGCATCCATCGGCGGATCGGCGCTGACGACAGTGATCAACAACATCAGCCGGAAAAACGAACAGGCCCAGACGACTATGAGCGAGCAGACCGTAGAGCCCGCACAGGACGCGCAGGACGCACAGAGCGGCGAGGAAAGCGGCTACACCGTGCAGAAGAGCACGCTTCCCAAGACGCTCTCCAGCAATGACACCGGCAAGACGCTTACGCCGAAGGAAGTTTACGCGATGAACGTGAATGCCACGGTCGGTATTGCAACGCAGATCACCACAAACGTCTGGGGCCAGGTCGCATCGGCATCGGCCAGCGGCAGCGGCTTTATCCTCTCCAGTGACGGCTACGTTGTGACCAACAACCACGTGGTTGAGGGCGCAACGAGCGTGACCGTCAAGCTGTACAACGGCGACGAGTACGACGCGGAAATCGTCGGCACAGACGAAATGAACGATGTTGCGCTTCTGAAGATCGACGCAACCGGCCTGCAGGCCGTGACCATCGGTGACTCCGATCAGATTGAAGTCGGCGAAGAGGTCATCGCCATCGGCAACCCGCTTGGCGAACTGACATTCACCATGACGGCAGGCTATATCAGCGCGCTGGACCGCGAGATCAATACCGACGGCAAGCCCATCAACATGCTGCAGACGGATGTGGCCATCAACTCCGGCAACTCCGGCGGCGCGCTCTTTGATATGAACGGCAATGTCATCGGCATCACGAGCGCAAAATATTCCGGCTCGACGTCTTCCGGCGCGAGCATTGAAGGCATCAGCTTCGCAATCCCGATCAACGATGCGCTGCGTGTGATCTATGATCTGCAGCAGTACGGCCATGTGACCGGCAGAGCCTATCTTGGCGTAACGGTCAAGGATCTGGACAGCACGACGGCCGCAACCTACGGCCTGCCGTCCGGCCCGATGATTCAGACGGTTGAAGAAGGCGGCTGCGCACAGAAGGCCGGCCTGCAGCAGGGCGATATCATCATCGGCTTTGACGGTGCGGAAATTTCGTCCTACACGGATCTGGTTGCCGCGCTCAATAAGTGCAGAGCGGGCGATACGAAGACCATCACCATCTACCGCGCAGGCGCGCAGATGGATGTGACCATTACCCTGGACGAGCGGCCCACGGACGACGTGATTACCGAGCGCCAGAACGCCGCGCAGAATCAGCAGAGCCAGAGCGGCCAGGACAGCCAGTCCGGCAGCGGCTCGGACAGCTCCAGCGGCTCGAATGGCTCCAACGGATACAGCTACGGCTACGGCAATGTGAACCCGTTTGAATACTTCCAGATTCCGGGCTTCGGCGGCTGAGCCGAGGAAACGTCAAACAACAAACCGCCCGCCGCAAGTCTGGCGGACAGGTATCATATAGCAGTTGAGACCGAAACCCTCCTGATCTGAAATTCCGGCGCTGCGTTCATGCGGCGCCGGAATTATATTTGTCAAAAAATCTTTGTTTTTTTGACAAAAAGCTGCGCTCCGACCCGCGCGTTTTTGCAGGTTTGGCCTGCAAAAACACACTCTCTCCGCGTAGAGTATTTTTTCCGCCGTACATGCCGCCGGAAAAAATGATTTTAATTGATTCGCCGCCTGCGGGCGGCGAACTCTGTGAGACTAGAGAATCAGTCAGGCACCAGCAAGACGGTGCCTGCGGCAGGGTGTGGTGAGGTGTTCTGACATATCATAAAGCCGTGAAGCGGAAGCTTCACGGCTTTGTTTTTTATTCGGCGGAAATCAGGTAGTAATAGATCGGTTGGCCGCCGGACAGAACGTTGACCTCCGCGCTGGGAAGCGCGCCGGTGAAGATTGCGGCGGCCTGCTCGGCCTGCTCGGGCGCGGTGTCGGAGCCATAGAAGATGTTGATGAACTCCTTGCCCTCCGCCGCGGTCTTTTCGGCCATGGCAGACAGAAGCGAGAACAGATCCGGACTGTTGCCCAGAAGCGCGCCGTTGTAGAGCGCCAGGTACTCGCCCTCGTGGATATCGTGGCCGTCGAAGTCGGAGTTGCGCGCGGCGTATGTAATCTGCATGGTGGTGACAGAAGACAGACTCTCGGTCATGGCATCCAGATTTTCGCTGGCGCTCATGGTTTCGTCAAAGTTGAGCATGGCCGTGATGCCCTGCGGGACAGTCTTCGTCGGCACGACGACGACCTCTCGTGTGGCAAGCTCGGCCGCGGCCTGCGCGGCCATGATGATATTCTTGTTGTTCGGCAGGACATAGACGACCTGCGCCGGGGTCTGCTCGATGGCATGGAGAATGTCCTCAGTGGAGGGGTTCATGGTCTGGCCGCCTTCGATGATGCCGTCGGCGCCAAGATCGCGGAAGACGCCTGCTAAGCCCTCTCCTGCGCACACGGCGACAAAACCGAACGGCTTTTCCGGCGCGGCGGGCGCGGGTTTGGCGGCTTCGCCGGATTCCAGCTCCTGCTCGATGGCTTCCAGATCGTCGGTCGAGCGAGCCTTGCGGCCCTCGGCCAGATCGTCATGCTGCATGCGCATGTTTTCGATCTTGGCAAGCTCCAGCGTGCCGTATTTCTGGGATTCTGCCAGCGCGTCCCAGGGGATGTTCGTATGGACATGGACCTTGAACGCCTCGTCGTCTTCGCCAATGACCAGACTGTCGCCGATGGAATCCAGGTAAACGCGCAGGGGCTCGAGATTGACGGACTCGTCCTTCTTGCGGACGATATAGACCGTGTCGTAGGCAAAGGTGATGTCTTCGGTATCAAACTCTGCAAAGTCGGCCTGCTCCTTGGTATCGGCGGAGCCGTCCTGCAGCACAACGTCATTTCCCTGCAGGCTTGCGAGCATGCCCTCTAAAATCACGACAAAGCCCATGCCGCCGGCGTCGACGACGCCCGCCTTCTGCAGAACCGGGTTCTGGTTGACGGTGTTCTCCAGCGCGGCTTTCGCCGTCTCGATCGAGCCCATCAGCACGCTTTCAAGGTTCGCGTCTTCCTTCGCAAGATCGCGCGCGGCGTCGGCGGACAGACGCGAGACAGTCAGGATGGTGCCCTCTGCGGGCTTCATGACGGCCTTGTAAGCGGCGTCCACGCCGCAGGTCAAAGCATTGGCAAAATCCACACCGTCGGCCTCCAGCTTGCCCTTGAGCGCCTTGGAAAAGCCGCGGAAGAGAAGCGACAGAATAACGCCCGAGTTGCCTCTGGCGCCGCGCAGCAGCGCGGAGGCCGTCATATCGGCAGCCTTGGTCAAAGAGTCTGGGCAGCGCTTTTTGAAGTCGGTCGCCGCAGCGGCCAGCGTCATGCTCATATTGGTGCCCGTGTCGCCGTCGGGGACGGGGAACACGTTCAGTTCGTTGATTTTTTGCTTTTTCAGCTCGATTGCGGCGCTGGCCGATACGATCATCCGGCCAAAAGCGGCGCCGTCCATGGTATGTCTCAAAGTCAATACACCTCCGATTGCGCGATGCAGCGCTTAGTCAATGGTAATCGAGTCAACAAAGACGTTGACGGCACTGACCTCCGTGCCGGTGGACTTTGTGACGAAATAGCGGACTTCCTTGATGATGGACGCGGAAATGGCGCGGATATTCACGCCCTTGTCCACCATGATGTGCAGGTCGATGGCAATGGAGTTGTCGCTCTGGAACGTGACGCGCACGCCCTTACTCATAGCCTCCTTGCGCAGCAGATGCACCAGGCCGTCTGTCATCGAACGCACGGCCATGCCTTTGACGCCGAAGCAGTTGGTTGCGGCGTAGCCGGCGATATTTGTATAGACCGCATTGTCAACAGCGATAGAACCGTTTTCCGTATTCAACCGGATCATACAGAACCCTCCTTGATTCCAAGTTTATGGAAGCTCCCGTGGGAGCGGTCAGATGCAAGATAGCAATAGATACTTTTATTGTAACCGATTTTATGGCAAAGCACAAGGGAAAAATCCTCAGCGCTTATAGTCTGTGACGTTGTTGGCCCACATCCAGTAGAGCTTATGATACATCAGGTTATAGATCGTCTGGTTCTGTGTGCCGTTTTTCTCCGTCAGATAAGCCTGCAGGTTAAAAAGGTCGTTGTACGTCAGGCTCGGATAGTCCGTGCCGTCGTAGGTGCCGTCGGGCTGGATGCTGTAATAAAGATCCCAGGTGGGCTTGATCCAGTCGGATCCGGTGTCTTCAATGGCAAGCAGCAGTTTGTCCGCCGCGGCGCGCAAAGACTCGTCTTCCAGAAGGTCTGCCAGATGGTAGAGCGCCAGACATTCCGCGGCCAGATGGTTGAGCGAAGTGTGCGTCAGATCGTGCAGCTGCGGGTGCCAGTAGTCGGCCACCAGCCAGCCGCCGTTTTCCGTCTCCACATGGTTTTCTTCGGCCAGGGCCTTATAGAACGCGGCGTAGCGCTGGATGGTGTCCAGATACAGTCCGCCGCCAAGCTCGTTGTTGGCGCGGATAAAAATTTCAATGAGATCGGTATTGAAGCGCGTGTCATAAAAGCCGTCGGCAATCTGGAAATCGCCTGAGAGCCACTCGCTTTCCGGCTGCGTGGGCCAGAAGCCGTAGGCGTTCTGCTCCTGCACCAAGACGTCCAGCATGCAGATCGTCAGGCTCGGCGCGGCATCGCTGAGGCCGATTTGCTCAGCCATGAGGCGGATGAGATAGGACGCGACGCAGCGGTAGTAATAGTTTTCGCCCGTCGGAACATAGTTTGACGGCGTGAAGCGGTAGTATCCGTCGAAGCACCATTTTGCAACGCCGTTTGTGGTGTAGGCGTTCCAGACCGTGGCGCAGTTCTGGTTTTCAGACCAGTCAAGAAGCGGCCAGGCCGCACTCATGACAAAGCCGTCACAGACCTGTCCGTCTTCCAGTGCCTGGCTCACCAGCTTGAGCTGCCAGCCGGCCTCTGTGCGCGTGACGAGAAGATAGCCGTCCAGATCCGGCAGATGCTCCAGCACGCCGTTTTCTTTCTGATTGTAGGTTTTAGGCAGATAGGCAAACAGACTCGTTCCGGTTTCAAATTCGATGGCCACGAGATTTGCGCGGTACGCGCCGGGCGCGAGCGGTTCTGCGACCCACGTGCGCGCGTCGTCATCATAGTAATGGATGGTCGCGCTCAGGGGCTGATACTGGAAGGAAAAAAGCGTTGCCTGGCGGGGGGCGGTACCCTGTACGCGGCAGGCTTGGATGCGGCTTTTGTCGAAGCTTCGGTACTCGCGGCGCGAGAAGGTCAGATCCTGCTCGTAAGAGGTCGACTCCATGACCGTAATTTCGCCCATGGCGGTGGAAATGCTGCGCGCCGAGACGTGCGACTGCGGAAGAGCGGGCGTCTGGTCCTCCTGTGCGGGCGCGGCGGGCCCAGCCTGCGCCGTATCCTGCGGCGCGTCGGGGGAGACGAGCTTTCGGTTGCAGCTGGCCATCAGGACGAGCAGCAGCAAAAATACAGCGGCAATGGCGCCTGCAATATAGAGTTGTTTTTGGGACAGATGCATACCAAAGCCACCTTCTGAAATTCGAAATTCCTATCCAGTATAGCAGATTTCAGCATAAAATGCAAATGGAACCGGGGAAGAAACACTAGAAGAAACACTAGAAGAAACACTGCCCCGGGAATCAAAAATTCCCAGGGCAGAAAAAAGCGTTGCTTTTGAAATGCAATTTTTAGATCATGCTCTCTTCCCAGCACGAAGGCGTCTGGAGACCCATCATGGTGACGATGGTCGGCGCGACGTTGGCAAGACCGAACTTGCCGTCCTTGATCTGGAAGGTATTGTCCTTGTCGTAGATGATGAAGGGCACGGGGTTCAGAGAGTGCGCGGTGCGGATGGAGGTCTTGCCCTTCTTTGTCTCCGTCATCTGGTCGGCGTTGCCGTGGTCGGCGGTGACGAGCAGCGTGTAGCCGTACTTGTCGGCGGCTTCCATCACGCGGCCGACGGCCTGGTCGACGGATTCCATGGCGGAGATGACGGCGTCAATGACGCCGGTGTGGCCAACCATGTCGCCGTTGGGGTAGTTGCAGCGCAGGAACTGGAATTTGCCGGAGGCCATGGCCGCGATCATATGATCAGTGATCTCGACCGACTTCATGGCAGGCTCCTGATCGAAGGGAATGACGTCGGACGGAATCTCTTCGTAGACTTCCAGATTCTCGTCGACCTTGCCGGAGCGGTTGCCGTTCCAGAAGTAGGTCACGTGGCCGTATTTCTGCGTCTCGGAGATGGCGTACTCATGAACGCCGGCCTTGCACAGAACCTCGGTCAGCGTGTTCTTGATGACGGGCGGCTGGACCAGATAGTGCTCGGGAATCTTGAGGTCGCCGTCGTACTCCAGCATGCCGGCAAAGTGCACGCCGGTATAGTCGCCGCGGTCGAACTTATCAAAGTCCTTGCGGTCAAAGGCAAGGGAAATTTCCTGCGCGCGGTCGCCGCGGAAGTTGAAGAGAATGACGCTGTCGCCGTTTGCGATCTTCGCGACGGGCTTGCCGTCGTGAGCCACGACGAAGGGCAGAAGATCCTGGTCGATCATGCCGGGGTTTTCCGCGCGGTAGGTCTCAATGGCTTCCTTGGCGGAGCTAAACTGACGGCCCTCGCCCTGCACGTGTGTGCGCCAGCCGGCTTCAACCATCGGCCAGTTGGCTTCGTAACGGTCCATCGTGATGACCATACGGCCGCCGCCGGAGGCGATTTTGTATTCATGCGAGGCATCGGACAGGGAGGCCAGAACAGTTTCCAGCTGCTCGACATAGTCCAGCGCGCTCGTCGCCGGCACGTCGCGGCCGTCGAGCAGAATGTGGCAGTAGACCCTCTTCACATCTTCTTCGCGTGCTTTTTTGAGCATGGCGATGAGGTGCGAGATGTTAGAGTGAACATTGCCGTCGGACAGAAGGCCCAGGAAATGCAGCGCCTTGCCGTTATCCAGGCAGTTTGCGATGAGCGACTTCCAGGTTTCAGAAGCGTAGAGCGAGCCGGACTCGATGGACTCCTGGACGAGCTTTGCACCCTGGGAGTAGATCTGGCCGCAGCCGAGCGCGTTGTGGCCGACTTCGCTGTTTCCCATATCGTCGTCGGAGGGAAGACCGACGGCCGTGCCGTGCGCCTTGAGCCAGGTCATGGGGCACGAGGCCATAAGCTTATCTAAGTTCGGGGTATTTGCCTGCTTGACGGCATCGCCGGGGCCGCCGTCGCCGCGGCCGACTCCGTCCATAATCACTAATACGATGGGTTTTTTCATTTGTATTTCCTCCATATCAGGTTATTCCTTCAATTTCACGCCTATTTTACACCATTTGATCTGCATTTACAACGTCAATTTTCGGCCTTCCGCTGTAGAATATGCTCCCGGGCCAGCGCGTAAACTCCGTCAAAATCCACATGCGGATTATAGACGGTCTCCAGCTCGTCGTGCAGATGCTTTGCTTCGGCCAGCGCGGCGTAGGCAAGGACGTACTGCGCTTTGTAG
>CAKUCT010000076.1 GCA_934643765.1 uncultured Oscillospiraceae bacterium | reverse complement strand
GTGTGGCGCCGCGCCGCAGCGCTTGTTTTTTTCCAGTATATCATATTTCCGGGTTTTATGGTATACTAAAAAAGCTGTCCGCGCCGGATAGGAAAACAGCTGTACGGCACAGGCGCGCGGACGCGAAAGGAGAACCAGATGAAAACAATACCGCAGCTATTGGCCGAAGAGCTCGGCTGCAAACAGGAATATGTTGAAAATGTGGTGAAGCTTCTCGATGAGGGCAACACCATTCCTTTTATTGCGCGCTACCGCAAGGAGGCGCACGGCGCGATGGACGACACGATGCTGCGCACGCTCGAAACGCGGCTGCAGTATCTGCGCAATCTGCAGACCCGGCGCGACGAGGTAAAGTCCGGTATCGAGGCCCAGGGGAAGCTCACAGAGGAGCTGTCTGCCGCGATTGACAATGCCGCGACGCTCTCAGAGGTAGAAGATCTCTACCGGCCCTACAAGCAGAAGCGCCGCACGCGCGCGACGGTCGCGAAGGAAAAGGGGCTTGAGCCGCTGGCAGACGCGATTTTTGCCCAGACGATGCAGATGAAAAGCCCGGAGGAGCTGGCAAAGGACTATGTGAATCCGGAGCTTGGCGTGGAAACGCCGGAGGATGCGCTGGCCGGTGCGAGCGATATTCTTGCCGAGCGGATTTCCGACGACGCAGAGCTCCGCAAGGGCCTTCGTGCGCTGGCGCAGAAAAAGGCCGTGTGTGAAAGCCGCGCGGCGAAGGAGGACGAGGACTCTGTTTACAGGCTCTATTATACCTTCAATCAGCCGGTCTCCAAACTGCAGAGCCATCAGATTCTGGCGCTCAACCGCGGCGAGAAGGAGGGATTCCTGAAGGTCTCGCTGGATCTTGACCGGGCTTCCTGCCTGCAGCTGATCCGCAAGGGCGTGGTAAAGCCCGGAAGCCCTGCGATGGCGTTTGTCATTGCGGCAGCGGAAGACAGCTTTGACCGTCTGCTCGAGCCCAGCATGGAGCGCGAGCTGCGCACGCTGCTGACGGATACGGCAAACGAGGCGGCAATTCATAATTTTACGCTCAATCTGCGGCCGCTTCTGATGCAGCCGCCCGTGAAGGGCTTTGTCACAATGGGTCTGGACCCAGGCTACGCGCACGGCTGCAAGGTCGCGGTCATCGACGCGACGGGCAAGGTGCTCGACACGACGGTCGTCTATCCGACGTTCTCTGAGCGCAAGAAGCAGGAGGCCATCGACACGCTCAAAAAGCTCATTGACAAACACGGCGTGCGCCATCTTGCCATCGGCAACGGCACGGCTTCCCGCGAGACCGAGGCGATGGCGGTGGAGCTGATTCACAAGTGTCCGGGTGTGTCGTATATGATCGTGAATGAGGCGGGCGCTTCGGTTTACTCGGCCTCCAAGCTCGCGGCGGAGGAGTTTCCGCAGTATGATGTGAATCTTCGTTCGGCGGTGTCGATTGCAAGGCGCCTGCAGGACCCGCTGGCAGAGCTGGTTAAGATTGACCCGAAGGCCATCGGCGTGGGGCAGTATCAGCACGATATGCCGGAAAAGGAGCTCGACAGCGCGCTTGGCGCGGTGGTTGAGAGCTGCGTCAACGCGGTTGGCGTGGATGTGAATACGGCGTCCCAGCCGCTTCTCCGGCAGGTCTCCGGCCTCAACGCGACGACGGCCAAAAATATCGTAACCTACCGAGAGGAAAACGGCGCCTTTACCTCGCGTGCGCAGCTCAAAAAGGTGCCGAAGCTCGGACCGAAGGCCTTTGAACAGGCGGCGGGCTTCCTGCGCGTGCCGGAGAGCGGAAAGGTGCTCGATCATACGGGCGTGCACCCGGAGTCTTACAAGGCGGCAGAGACGCTTCTCACGCTCTGCGGTTTGAAGCTTTCCGATGTCGGCACGCAGAAGCTCCAGGAGTTTGCCGCGCGCGTGAAGCTGTACGGCGAGCAGAAGCTGGCAGACGACTGCGGAATCGGCGTGCCGACCATGCAGGACATTGTCAAAGAGCTGATGAAGCCTGGCCGCGACCCGCGCGACGAGCTTCCGGCTCCGATTCTGCGGACGGATGTGCTGGAGCTCAAGGACCTCAAGCCCGGCATGGAGCTCAGCGGCACGGTCCGCAACGTCATTGACTTCGGCGTGTTTGTGGACATCGGCGTGCATCAGGATGGACTTGTACACATTTCTCAGGTCTGCAATAAGTTTATCAAGCACCCGTCCGAGGTTGTCTCGGTCGGCGATGTTGTAAAGGTGAAGGTGCTGGAGGTCGATGAAAAGCGCAAGCGCATCAGCCTGAGCATGAAAGACGTAAAGCAGTAAATCCGATCATGGGGAGGAGAGCTGCGATGAACAGCAAACACATCTGCATTCTCTATACCGGCGGCACCATCGGCATGGTGCCGAGCGAGAAGGGCTATGTGCCGTCAAGCGGCGCGTTTCTGGAGCTGCTGCGGGCCATCCCGGATTTGTACTGGCCGGATATGCCGCAGTGGGACGTTGTGGAATTTGAACCGCTGCTGGACTCGTCGGATATCACCGTGCGCGAGTGGAACCAGATTGGAAAGGCCATTGCCGACCGGTACGAACAGTACGACGGCTTTGTCGTTCTGCATGGGACGGACACGATGGCCTACTCTGCCTCGGCCATTTCATTTATGCTGGAGCACCTGGCAAAGCCCGTGATCTTCACCGGCTCGCAGATTCCGCTGGGGCAGATCCGAAGCGACGGGCGGGACAATATCATAAGCTCGCTTTTGATCGCCGCCTCCGGGCAGGTGCATGAGGTTTGTATCTATTTTAACGGCCTGCTCCTGCGCGGCAACCGCAGCACAAAGCGTTCGTCTGACCAGTTTGAGGCCTTTGAATCGCCGAACGACGCGCCGCTGGCCTCGGCCGGCATCCAGATACACTACCGGAAAAGCGCCCTGCGTCCGGCAAGCGAAAAAGACTTTTCGTTCCGCCCCTTCCGGCAGCTTCCGATCGGCGTAATCAAAATCTTTCCGGGCATCCAGTTTGACTATTTTGCGTCCCTGATGACGGACAAGCTCAGGGGCGTTGTGCTGGAGACCTTTGGCGCGGGCAATATTCCGGGCTCGGCGCAGAATGCGCTGCTGCCGATTATTGAAAGAGCTTATCAGAACGGCACGATCATCACCGTCTGCTCGCAGTGCAGCCAGGGGGCGGTGAGCCTTGGAACCTACGCGGCCAGCGACGCGCTGCGGAAGGTCGGCGCGGTCAACGGCAAGGATATGACCACGGAGGCGGCGCTTGCAAAGAGCTATTATCTGCTGTCTGTGTCGGATGATATGGCCTGGGTCAAGGCGCAGATGCAGAAAAATCTGCGCGGCGAACTTACAGAGTAACAAAAATTCCACCAAAGCGTGCTTTGGTGGGATTTTTCTGCGATTTACCGGCGCAGCGCCAGAACCAGCTCCAGAAGACCGTAGACAATCGGCTGGTGCAGCAGATAGATAAATAACGACTGTCGCCCGCACCAGCAAAAAAAGCGCGCCGGGGCGGTATACTGGAACGCGCCGGGGAGCAGCGTCCTTTTTTCGCGGTAAGCGGTCTTTCCGATGGCTGCGCCGAGCAGAAAATAGCCCAGCTGCGGGAAAAGCGGGAAGTAGTCGCTGGAGGTGAAGCCCTCGTAGGTAAGCCCGAGCGGGAAGAGCCAGTGCTGCGGGACGGTGAGACCGCGGATGGCGTAGCCCGTGACGGCGAAGCAGAGGCCGAGAGCTGCAAGCGCGGCGGGCGGCAGCTTTTTGAAGAGGGGATAGACGATCATGCAGACGCCGAGCAGATGCAGAACGCCGAATTTTACCACCACATCACTCCCGGACATGCCGAGCCGGTACATGCCGTAGGTCACGGTGGTGATGAGCATGCCGGCGCCGAAGACGATCAGCCCGCGCCGCACACTCCGCGAGCCGAGCGTTGCGCAGCAGCCCGAGAGCAGCACGAAAATTGCCCCGCCGTATTCCTGGATGAACACATACCATGCAGGAAGCGACAGGTTGATTCCGCCGAAAAACGACAGGTCAAACAGAAAGTGCACCACAATCACGCACAGAATGCAGAACCCGCGCAGGGCGTCCAGCTCCCAGATGCGCGCTTTGGAATTTGCCATAGGGTCCTCCTATAAACCATGTGCGGGCCATGAAAGGCCCGCACGTGGAACATTACTTATTTTCAGAAGCGGCTTCCGCGGCCTGCACAGCCTCCTGTGTGGCCTGGCGGTCGGCCTCTTCCTCCTCAAGAATGCGGTAGGCAACCTTGCCGACCAGCGTCTTGGGAAGCTCATCGCGGAACTCGATGTCATACGGCATGGCGTACTTCGCGATATGCTGACGGCAGTAGTCGAGCAGTTCTTTCTTCGTCTCATCGTTCGCCTCAAAGCCGGGGCGCAGGACGACGAAGGCCTTGACCTTCTGCACCTTGTAGGGGTCCTTCACGCCGATGACGCACGAAAGCAGGACCTTCTCATGGCCGTCGATGATGTTCTCCAGCTGGCCGGGGTAGACATTGTAGCCGGAGGTGATGATCATGCGCTTCATGCGCTGCGAGAAGAAGACGAAGCCGTCTTCGTCCATCTTTCCAAGGTCGCCCGTGTGCAGCCAGATACGGCCGTCTTCATGGCGGCGGAGGGTGTTGGCGGTCTCTTCGGGGTTATCGACATAGCGCAGCATGACCGACGGGCCCGAGATGCAGATCTCGCCTTCAAAGTTGGCGTCCAGCTCTTCGGTGGTGCCGGGCTTGACAATTTTATAATAGGTGTCAGGGAAGGGAACGCCGATGGAGCCGACGCGGTTGTAGTCCTTCGGGGTCAGGCAGCTTGCCGTGACGCATTCGGTCAGACCGTAGCCCTGACGAATCTGAACGGAGGAGTTGTGCGCCTTGAGGAACTCGTCAACCTTTTTCTTGAGCTCAATGGACAGGCTGTCGCCGCCGCAGAACACGCCCTTGAGGCAGCTGAGGTCCGCATTTTCGAGTTTGTCTGCGCGCAGCAGCGCTTCGAACAGCGTCGGCACGCCGGGGATGATGTTCGGCTGCTTCTTGATGAGAAGATCAGCATAGGTCGCCACGTTGAACTTCGGGACGAGGATGCAGCACGCGCCGCCGATGAGCGCGGTATGGATGCCGATGCCAAGGCCGAAGCCGTGGAACACGGGCATGACAGAGAGCATCTTGAACCCGTTGATGGGCGCAAAGCCAGAGGCTGCGATGGTCTGAAGGCCGAGGGCGTTGAAGTTGATGTTGGAGAGCAGGATGCCCTTCGTGGTGCCGGTGGTGCCGCCGGAGTAGAGGATGGACGCGCCTTCCTCGGCGGTCATTGCCTTCTGCGGCAGGGACGGGTTCTGCTTTCTGCCAAGACGCAGGAACTCCTTCCACCAGATGTAATTGCCCTTGCGCGGCGGATGCGGATACTTCCGGCCCGCGGTCAGCGCGTAGCCCACAGCCAGGTGCGGGAACAGCTCGTCTTCGATCTTCGCCACGATCATCTTGGTGTCCGGGTCGTCGAGCTCCGGAATGATGGGGGCAATTTTGGCGTAGAACTGGTCGAGCGTCAAAATGGCCTTGGAGTGCGAGAAGTTCAGATAGAACTTGATTTCGCCCGCGGCGGACAGGGGATGGATCATATTGGACACCGCGCCGATGCGGTTGAGGGCATAGAAGCTGTCGACGGCCTGCGGGCAGTTCGGCATGCAGATGGTGACGCGGTCGCCCTTTTTGATGCCCAGCGCGAGATAAGCCTTTGCAGCGGCGTCGATTTTCTGCATGAACTCGGCGAACGTCGTCTTTTTGCCCATGAACTCATAGGCGTAGTTCTTGGGATATTTGTCGGCCGCGGCCTTGACCATTTCATAGATGGTCTTCTGCGGATATTTCAGATGCTGCGGCGTATCGCCGTAATATTTTAACCAGGGAGCGGAAGAGGAAATGCTCATTGTTTGTCATCCTTTCGTTTTGTGATCACACCTGCGCGTTTGCGCCACGCTATTATACAGGAAATGGCGCAAAAAGGCAATATTTTTCTGATTTTTCTCTGTTTACCGGTTCAGCAGCCGCGCAATCCAGGGGCGCCAGACGCCCATGGCGCCCTTCGGGCAGAATTCCTGGCAGCAGAAGCAGTGGATGCAGGCCTTGCGGTCGATTTCGGGAAGCTTGTTTTGCATGGAAATCGCCTTGGCAGGACAGATCTTTGCGCACTTGCCGCAGCCGATGCACTCTGACGTTTTGACCTTGGGACAGGGGGTGAGCGCCTGGAACATGAAGCGGTCGACAAGCTTTCCGATGGGGCCGGTACCGGCCTTGTGGAAAAAGACGCTCGACTGCGCCGGCATGGTCTTAAAATCCGGGACGATGAAGGCGTCCGGCTCGCCCGCAATCTCCAGTTCCTGCACCGTGTCCGGAATCAGGCCGCGCACGCGCGCAGCCTGCAGCGTCGGCACGTCGTCGACTCCCAGGCCGATGAGCTTTGCCGCAAGCAGGTCCAGCTTCGAGGGGGATTCTGCTGCGAGCACGGCGCCGATTTTGCGCGGCGAGCCCTGCGTCGGGCCGTTTCCCTCCATGCCGACAACGGCGTCACAGATGCAGATGCGGGGCTTAAAATAGGCCGACAGATCGATCAGCATATTGGAAAAGTCGGAGATCTGCGGATATTTATAGTGGTATTCCGGCTTCATGGTGCCGGGAATGACGCCGAAGTAATTTTTGACGGCGTTCGTCAGGCCCATCATGCCGTGCGTCTTGAGCTTGCAGAAGTCGATGATGGCGTCGGCCTGGTCAAGATACGCTGTGTAGGTAAAGCGCTTGGCGGCGACGGCCTCCGGGAAGGAGGCTTCCTTCTGTGAAAAATCCTGGTTGAGCGCCGCGCCTGCTTCCTCGCAGGCGTGCATGCCGCTCAGATCATACACATGGTTCACATGCGCGGCGGTGTAGAGTCCGCCGGGGCTGTCGCCGAGCACAACGCTTGCGCCGCGCTGGGTCAGCATCTTTGTCAGCTCGCAGAGCAGCGCCGGGTGCGTCGTCGCGGCTTGCTCGGGCTTCATGGCCGAGACGAGGTTGACCTTGATGACAATGCGCATGCCCTCTTTGACCCAGTCGAGCCCGCCGAAGGGGGCAAGGGCGCTTGTAAGCGCGGCCCGGCATTCCTGCGCGTCATAGCTCTGGCAGGATACAATCGAAACGTCAACAGCCATAAAAACTCCTCCTAGTGCGCGGATGCAGAATATATGTACTATATCATACCGGCGGTGGGATTTCAAACCAAATAGGGCGATGAAAGCAGATATTTACAAAATGGTAAAGATCTGATATAATAAAGTGTCATTTTGTATGTTTTCCACAGAAGCGGTATCAAATTTGCTTCTGAGAAAGGAGCATCTTCCATGGATGACTTTGACGTTCAGTCCAACGACAAGGAGCTTGACGCGCTTCTCAGCGAGGTCAAGGACTTGCTTGGCGAGGAAGAAACACAGCCGGAACAGCCGGCAGAGGAAGACGCACCGGACGCCGGAGAAACCGCGGCGGAGCCTGACGCGGCTGCGCCGTCCGGGCCAATGACGGCGGACGACGTGAACATCGACTTTGAAAAGTTCTATGGCGACGCGGCGGGCTTTCCGGACGAGGGCATCTATACCCCGCCAACGGCCTACGAGCAGTCCAAGAGCGCTTATCAGGTTGCGCGGCGCGCGGAAAACGAGCGCGCGAAGGAGGCTGAGCGCGAGGCCAGGGACCGTCAGCGCGTGGCGCGCGAGCGCGAAGAAGATCGCGTGATGCGAAAGCTGGAGAGCGAGAAAAAGCAGAGCGCGCGCCGCGGAAAGCAGGCGCCGAAGTCCGACGAGGAATATGCTCGCTGGCTCTATGAGCAGGGGCAGGACGCGGAGTCTCAGGCGCACCGGAATTTTGTGGAAAGCCAGCAGCCGCCGCAGGACAAGCCGGAAACACCAAAAAAGCGGCGCGGCCGCGGGTTTTTGAAGGCGGTGCTGGCGGTGGTGCTGGTGCTGGTCGTGCTGGCAGGGAGCGTGCATTTTCTGATTGCAAAGCAGCCCGAGGCGGACACGGCCGCGGGACTTGGCGCAAGGAAGGCCGGCTGCGCGACAATTTTAGTTGCCGGAACGGACGAGGGCGGCTACCGGACGGACACGATGATGCTGTTCTCGGTCAACCGCGCGA
>CAKUCT010000075.1 GCA_934643765.1 uncultured Oscillospiraceae bacterium | reverse complement strand
CGCTTACGCAAAGCAAATGCTTCTTCAGCGCTGCAGCTCGGAGGCGACCGGAACGGCACATCTGCGAAAGCTCTCACCTGCCGCTTTCTCTCTGGGGCGTCGGTGCAGTTCTCTTCCTCTTCTCAGCCTGTGTGCAATTTCAGATTATGATACCGGACGAGACGCCGTTTGTCAAGCTCAGACGTCCTCGATAATCGGAGACGGCTTTGCCGCCTGCGGATTGACCAGTGTCCGGAATTTCGAGCGCGACTCACGGATTTCCGACAGAGACTGGGAAATCGCGTCTTCCGTGCGCTTCATGGCGTCGTCTACATAGTCGTTTGTGACCTGACGCAGCTCCTTGATCTTCTGCTGCGCGGCCTTGATCATCTCAGCTGCCTGCTGCTCGGCCTGCTTGGTGACCTCCTCGCGGGAAATCATCTGCTTGGCGCGCTGCTCGGCCTGCTTGAGAATGTTTTCTGCCTCGCGCTTGGCGTTGGTGATCACTTCGTTGCGGGACTCGACGATGGTCTTGGCCTGCTTGAGCTCACCCGGCAGCTGATTGCTGATTTCGTCGAGCAGATCGAGCACCTTGTCACGCTCAATGACGCACTTTTCCGCGCCAAGCGGCAGACTCCACGCATCCTGCACCATTTCATACAGCGTCGTGATGATCTCTTCAATACCGTTCGCCATGTTATAATCCTCCTTTGTTCTGCCCGGTCATCCGGCCTACAACGTCGTCTATGATTGCGTCCGGCACAAAGCCGTGCAGATCGGCGCCGTAACGGGCCATTTCCTTGACAATGCTCGACGAGAGATACATGAATTGGTGCTCCGTCGTCAGAAACATTGTATCCAGACCCGGGTTGAGCTTGTGATTGATGAGCGCCATCTGGAACTCATGCTCAAAATCAGACAGCGCCCGCAATCCCTTGATGATGACGCTGCAGCCCTGCCGGCGCGCAAAATCGGCCAGCAGATCGCTTGATTCCATCACCGTGACATTCGGGATGTGCTGTGTGACGCGGCGAATGAGCGCCACACGCTCGCCCGCCGTAAAGACCGGATGCTTTTCGCTGTTGATCATCACGCACACGATCAGTTCATCAAAGTTCTTCGCCGCGCGTTCGATGATGTTCAGGTGCCCGTTTGTCACGGGGTCGAAGCTTCCGGGGTAGATTGCTTTTCTCATATACCCTCCGTGGGAGCCTGTTTGCGATAGATCGTCACGGCCGCCTTGCCGTACCGGTAATCCCGGAAGCGTACAAGGCCCGGAATTTCCGCGGGAAGCTCCTTCCCGAACGGTCTTTCGGTGATTATTATACCACTATCTGATAGAATGTCAATTTCCGATATGCGTTTGAGACTGTTTTCCAGGAAAACTTCCGCATATGGCGGGTCCAGAAAGATCAGATCGAACGTCTCCGCGCGCCGGGCCAGATACGAAAGGTAGTCCGCCTGCACCACGCGGGCCTTATCGGCCAGCCGCGTCTTCTCCAGATTCTCGCGCACAACCTTGCACGCGTCCGCCCGGCTGTCGACAAACACCGCCGATTTTGCGCCCCGGCTAAGAGCTTCGATGCCCATCTGGCCGGAGCCCGCAAACAGGTCCAGCGCGCGCCTGCCCTCCACTTCAAACTGGATGGCGGAGAAAATGCCCTCCTTGACCTGATCCATCGTGGGCCGGGTGTCCATCCCCTTCGGCGCTTTGAGCGTCATGCCTCTTGCGCTGCCGGTGATCACTCGCATGGCTGTTCCTCCCTGTCTTGGTGAAAATAATCATAGACGGCCT
Organism: uncultured Oscillospiraceae bacterium; assembly: GCA_934643765.1. Lineage (GTDB taxonomy): Bacteria > Bacillota > Clostridia > Oscillospirales > Oscillospiraceae > CAG-170. The sequence continues at coordinate 6,428 of CAKUCT010000075.1, read as the reverse complement.
GCCCCGCCGCCTTGCCGACCGCGTCCTCCAGCGCCGTAAGGCTTGCCGATTCGATCGCTGCCATCGACTTGAACTGCCGCAGCAGCGCCTCGCGCCGCTTCGGCCCCACGCCCGGAATCTCTTCGAGCTTTGAGCCGCGCACGCGGCGGCTCCGGAGCGTGTGGTGATAGGTAATGGCAAAGCGGTGCGTCTCTTCCTGAATCGTCCCGATCAGGGCAAAGACGGCGGGCACCGACGAAATCGAAATTTCATGTCCATCCGGCGTGACGAGCGCGCGCGTGCGGTGCCGGTTGTCCTTGACCATACCGAAAGTCGGAATCACGAGCCCCAGTTCCTTCAGCACCTGCAAAACCGCGTTTGCGTGTTCGATACCGCCGTCGATCAAAAGTGCGTCCGGCCGCGCGTCAAACCCGGCGTCGCCGTTTTTGAAGTGCGTGAGTCTACGGCGCAGCACCTGCTGCATGGCGGCGTAGTCGTTCTGATCGGCAAGGCCCTCGAGTTTGAAGCGCTTGTAGTCCTGCTTGCTCGGCCTGCCGTCCAGAAAGACGACCATGGACGCGACCATGTCCGTCCCCGCGATGTTGGAAATATCGTAAGATTCCAGCCGGCGCAGGCGCTCCAGACCCAGCATGTTCTGAAGCAGGCCCAGCGTCCCTGCCGCGCGTTCGGCTTTTGTCGTGACGCGCTCGGCTTCCTCGCGCGCGTTCTTCTGCGCAAGATCGACCAGGCGCACATTGTCTCCGCGCTGCGGCACGCGGATATGCACCTTCTTCTGCAGATTCTGATACAAAAGCTCTTCAAACAGCGCCGCGTCCTCCATCGGCCGCGGCAGCAAAATCACCTTCGGCGCCGCGCCTCTAGCCAGATAATACTGCTTGACGAGCGTGGAGATCGCTTCGGCCTCGTCGTCCGCCGGCTGCAGAATCTCGTACTCTTTATCCAGCAGATTCCCGTCCACATAGTGTAGCACCGCAAAGCATGCCTTCGCTTCGCTCTGATAATAGCCGATGACGTCTGTATTTGCCATCGAACCGGCCGTCACCAGCTGCTTCTGCCCCAGAGACTCCACGGCCCTCAGCCGGTCGCGCAGCAGCGCCGCCTGCTCAAAATCAAGATTTTCCGCCGCCGCGAGCATTTTTTCCCGGATGGCAGCGGCGAGCTCCGTGTACTTTCCCTGCAGCAGCATCACGGCCTGCTCCATGCGCGCGCGGTATTCCGCGGGCGAGCGCGAGAGCTGGCACCAGGCGTCGCAGTTGTTCATGTGGTAGTTCAGGCACGGCCGCTCTTTTCCAAGGTCGCGCGGAAATTTTTTCGAGCACCCGGGAAGCTTTAACGTCAGCCGGATCGTATCGATCACCCGCTGCGTCACAAACCGGCCGCCGTACGGGCCAAAATAGCTTGCCCCGTCACCCATCACCTTGCTCACAAGCTCCATCGTTGGGTACTCGTCGCGCATGTCCACACGCAGATAGGGATACCCCTTGTCGTCTTTGAGCAGGATGTTGTATTTTGGCATGTGCCGCTTGATAAGCGAGCACTCAAGCACCAGCGCCTCAAATTCGCTCGCCGCGACGATGACGTCAAAATGGTCAATCTGGCTGACCATCCTGCGTGTCTTCGGCGTGTGCGACGCGGTATTCTGGAAATACTGGCTGACGCGGTTTTTAAGCTTTTTCGCCTTGCCGACATAGATGATCTGCCCGGTCTTATCCTGCATCAGATAAACGCCCGGCTCATACGGCAACGACAGTGCCTTGTCTTTTAATTCTTCAAAGGTCATAGCATTAAAAACGCTGCCTCAAAAACCAGGTTTTTGAGGCAGCGTTCCATCCGAATTTCAGAAAACTTCCTTCACCAGCATTTCAGTCAATGCTTTGACGGCTTCCTCTTCGTCAGGACCTTCGGCGATGATGCTCACGCGGGTTCCTTTTGTGATACCCATGGAGAGGACACCGAGCAGACTTTTTGCATTGATTTTCCGGTCTTCCACCTCAACCCAGATGCTGGACTTGAATTCGTTCGCTTTCTGGATGAAGTAAGTAGCCTGCCGGTTGTAAAGGCCGGATTCACATTTGACAATGGATTGCTGCATGTACATAGACGACACTCCTTACAATCATGCTGTGGGCTTTCATGTACCTTCATATTACCCAAATTTCTTAAAAATGTCAATCATTATTTGCTCAGCACCTATTTGAACTCGACGATGGTCACACCGCTCTCGCCCTCGCCATAGACGCCGAGGCGGAAGGATTTTACATATTTGCACCGGCGCAGCTCCTCCTGCACTGCCGCGCGCAGCACGCCCGTGCCCTTGCCGTGGATGATGCGGGCGGTGGGGAGATTGCCCATATAGGCGCTGTCCAGGAAGTTATCGAGCAGAATGATCGCCTCATCGGCGGCCATGCCGCGAAGATCAAGCTCCGGCTGCGCCGCGGATTTGAGCTCGCGCACCTTGCCCTCAATGATCTTCTTTGCCTTGGTTTTTGTCTCGTTTTCGAGCAGATACACTTCGTCCGGCTTTGCGCTGACTTTCATGATACCGGCCTGCAGCTGGTATGTCCCATCTTTGTTGACGGCCAGCACCGTTGCCTTCGTGCCAAGCTTCAAAAGCTCCACCGTGTCTCCCACGCGAATCTCGCGTGTCGGCGCGGGACGGCCCTGATTTTGCTGCTGCTTCTGGCCCTGAAGCTTGCTTTCCGCCTCGTTGAGCGCGTGGCGGAGATTTGCCTGCTTTTCATTTGATCCCGGTACAAACGCGCCGCCCTGCGCCTGCTTGCGCAGCTGCTTGAGCTCCTCATAGACCTCGTTTGCCGTGCGCCGGGCGTCGTCGATGATATACTGGGCCTCTTTTCTGGCCTGCGCGGCAGCCTTTTCCTTTTCGCGCTGAATCTGCTGATAGTATTCCTCGGACTGCTGGCGCTGTTTTTCCGTCTCCAGCCGCAGCTGCTCAGCCTCCAGCCGCGCCTGCTCCATCTGCTGGCGCTGCTGCTCAAGCTGCGAAAGAACGTCTTCAAAGTTCACGTCGTTCTGGCTGACCATGCTTCTCGCGTCCTCAAGAATCACATCGTCCAGCCCCAGCTTCTTGGAGATCGCGAACGCATTGGACTTGCCCGGCACGCCGATGAGCAGCCGGTAGGTCGGCTGCAGCGTCTCAACATTGAACTCGCACGAGGCGTTGATGACGCCGCTGGTACGCATGGCGTAGAGCTTGAGCTCGGCGTAATGCGTCGTAGCCGCGACCTTCGCGCCGCATTTGCGGCAGAACTCGATCAGAGAAATCGCCAGCGCCGCGCCCTCCGCCGGGTCGGTGCCGGCGCAGAGCTCGTCGAAGAGAATCAGCGTGGAATCGTCGCAGATTTTTAAAATATCCACGATATTTTTCATGTGCGACGAGAAGGTGGAAAGCGACTGCTCAATCGACTGCTCGTCGCCGATGTCTGCCAGTACCCGATCAAACACAGACACAAAGCTTCCGTCGTCCGCCGGGATGTGCAGGCCGCACTCGGCCATGAGCGTAAGAAGACCCAGCGTCTTGAGCGTCACTGTCTTGCCGCCGGTGTTGGGGCCGGTGATGATGAGCGTATCAAAATCAGAGCCCAGGCGCACAGAAATCGGCACCACCGTTTTTCCCGTAATCAGCGGATGCCGCGCCCGCTTGAGCTCCAGCTTTCCGTCCGTGCGGATTTCCGGCTCCGCTGCGTGCATCGCAAACGACAGTTTTGCGCGCGCAAAAATGCAGTCGAGCTGCGTGAGCACCGTGTAGTTGATACTTAAGTGCTCGCGGTGTCCTGCGACCTCGCCGGAGAGCTCTGTCAGAATCCGTTCAATCTCCTTGCGCTCCTCAGTCAGAAGTTCGCGCAGAGCATTGTTGCCGTTCACAGCCTGCATGGGCTCAATAAAAAACGTGCTTCCGGAGCTCGACACATCGTGCACAAGGCCCGGAATCGCGCCCTTGCACTCGGCCTTGACCGGAACGACAAAGCGGTCGGACCGGATGGTCACAATCGGCTCCTGCAGGAATTTGGCATAGGTCGAAGACGTGATAATCTTCTGCAGCCCCTCGCGGATGGCAACACTCTGTCGGCGGATCTTGCGGCGGATGTTGGCAAGCTCCGGGCTTGCGGCGTCGGCAATCTCGTCCTTGGACAAAATGGAGTTGAAAATACGCTCTTCCAAGTATTTATTCGGTGTAATCTGCGCAAAGAAGACGTTGAGATCATTTTCCATGCCCTCGCCGTCGGCGTAGGCTTTCGCCTGCCGCGCGCATTTTAAAACGCCCGCCACGCGCAAAAGCTCCTCCGGGCTGAGGCAGCCGCCGCGCACGGCCCGGTCGACGCTTGCGCCAACGTCGCTCACCCCGGCCAGGCCGGGGGAACCCTTGAGCGTAATCATGCGGCAGGCCGCGCTCGTCTGCTTCTGCAGCAGGCGGATTTCGTCCGCGTCGCTCAGCGGCTCGATCTTCAGACACTGCTCCTTGCCTGACGGCGAACACGCCTGATCGGCCAGCAGCGCCAGAACCTTATCGAGTTCCAGCTTGTGTAAAGATTTTTCGTACAGTTCATTCATATGTCGTTATCCTCAAATCAATCGCAGCGATTTATAAAAATCCAGCGTATAAAATCCGCGCTCGAGCTGCGTCAGCAAATACGTCTCGCTGATATCGGAAAGCTCCTTCATCGCCTCGGGAAAGAGGTTAAAAGAGAAGATCTTTTTCGCTTCGCAGCCTGTGATATGCTGTAGGGCGGCAAGACACGCCGGGCTCACCGGCAATCGAAGCGTCCCCGGCGCGCTGCACCGGGCGCAGACGCACATGCCGCCTGCCACGTCGAACCGGTCCGGGCTTTCGCTTCCGCACACCGCGCAGCAGGCCACCATCGGCTGAAAGCCGGCCAGCACCATCATCCGCAGCTCAAAAGCCGCTTTGACAAGCTCCTGCGGCTTTTTTAGTTTACATAACGCATATATGCTGTTGAGCGTCAGTGACAGCACTTCCCCGTCCTGCACATCCTGCTGCGACAGAAGTTCTGCTACCTGCGCAAAATAGCTGCACAGGCTCAGAAGCTCAATGTCATTTCGCATGGACTGGAACATCTCAATGCACACAGCCTCGGAAATCGTACAGTAGCCCTGCCGCTCCGAATAGGTAAATTCCGAAAACGCCAGCAGCTGGCAGGCCGATTTGATCTGGCTGCGGCGGCTGCGGACATTTCTGGCCTTGAGCGTCAGAAGGCCCTGATCTTTCGTCAGAACCGTCAGAATCGCGTCCGTATCGCGGTATTCAGTTACCCGGAGGACAAGCCCCTGTGTTTTGAGATACATTCCGCGCCTCCAGCGTCCGCGCCGTCCGGCCCGCTTTTCTGCAGCGACTTTTTGTAAAGCAGATATGCCTCCGGCGCGCCGGTGTCCTGAAACAGCTGCCATAATGCCTGCGTCTGCATCTGCCGCACCTCCCAACGTTACCGTTAGGATGTGCCTCCGGACGGAAAGCTATGCTGGCAGTTCCTGCCCGCGGGCCGCTGCTCCTAAATTCTGAAACATTATAGCATTCTTTCCTCGCCGCGGCAAGCGCGACTTCGTCTGTCAAAAAATCCTTGATTTTTTGACAAAAGGCTGCGCTCTGACCCGCGCTTTTTTGCCGGCGGAGCCTGCAAAAACACACTCTCTCCGCGAGTCGTATTTTTCCGGCCGGCGAAGCCGCCGGATAAAATAATTCGAAAAAATTCGCCGCCTCCGGGCGGCGAACTCTGCGAGGCTTGGACCTACAGGAATCCTCTCTTATTTTATCTATTCTGCTGCAAAAAAGGCTAGAACGATTGCGCCGGGGCCGACGTGCGTGCCGATGGTGCTGCCGATCGAGGTCACGGGAAGCGGGTCCAGTTTTCCCTCCCAGATTTCCCGGCTGCTCTGGATATACTCCTCAAGGCCGGACGCATCTTCCCCGGAATAGCCCAGCATCAGCGGCATGGAAAAATCAATTCCGCCGCGCTTTGCGATGGCTTCATTGAGAAAGTTGTTGCTCTGTCTTGCGCCGCGCGCCTTGCCGAGCACGGCGAGCTTTCCATCCGTGACAGTCAGAACCGGCTTGATGTTCAGAAGCGTGCCCGCAATCGCGCTTGTCTTGGAAAGCCTGCCGCCGCGGTAGAGATACTCCAGTGTGTCGACCCTTCCGATGATGCAAAGCCGCTTTTTCGCCTCTTCCAGCTTCTGCGCAATCTCCTTTGCGCCAAGGCCCGCATCGCGCAGCCGGACGGCATAGTCCACGAGCACACGCTCGCCCGCCGTCACGTTTTCACTGTCTACAATCGTCACATCCAGCGCCGTCTCCTGTGCGGCGATGCGGGCGCTCTGATACGTGCCGGAGAGCTTGGACGAGAGCGTAATGACGACGGCGCTGCCGCCCGCGCGGGCAACGTCCTCAAATACCG
>CAKUCT010000074.1 GCA_934643765.1 uncultured Oscillospiraceae bacterium | reverse complement strand
GGTGGAGACACTGGCCGCGATGCTGATTGTGGCGTTGATCTTTCTGTTCTTATCCACTGCCATCGTAACGGCCTCCAAGGTCAACGACCGCGTGCGAAAGTCCGACGTTTCCTTCCACTATTCCAAGCAGGAAGCGAGCGAGCCTGTCAATCTTGACGTGCGCGAGGCGCAGCTGACCGGAACATTGAACTTTACCGTCACGGCCGGCGGCTACGCGGAAAACGGCTACAGCTACTACGCGATGCAGCCGCAGGAGGATACAACGCCATGAAATGCAACGACCGACGGGGCTTTACGCTCGTGGAGATGCTGTGCGTGATTGTTGTTGTGCTGCTGGTCAGCGCGGCGATGGTCACAGGTGTGTCCCTGGCTGTGCGGAGCTATGCGAAATCTGTGTCCTTTTCTGAGGCGCAGGTGCTCTGCTCCACGCTCAAGACAACCGTCTCCGACGAGTTGCGCTATGCGGGAACGGTCCAGGAGGAAAACGGAACCATCGGCTTTTTCAGCCGGAACTACGGCCAGAAATCGATGACCGGCTTCACGGTCAATGAGGACGGGCAGGTGCTGCTGGCCGGGCAGAAGCTGCTCCCGGCCAAGGCTTATCCCTATGGGCTGCGCGCGTCGGTGGATCTGACGAACTACGACAGCCAGACGCGCACGTTCTGTGTGAGCATCCACGTGACCAACAAGGACGGCGGAATTGTGGCGCAGACAGATTTTGAAGTGCAGAAGCTCAACACTTCTGCGGAGGAAATAACAGATGAAACACCCTAATGCGGCCCGGGTGGGCCGGAAAAAGGGCTTCACGCTGATGGAAATGCTGATTGTTATTGCCATCATCGCGGTGCTCGTTGCCATTGCGATTCCGACCATTTCAGCGGCAACGGAGAAAGCGGCGCGGGCAGTGGATATGGCAAATGCCCGGGCGCTGCAGGCGATGCTTGCGGCGATGATCCTGCAGGGCGATATTGAATTCCCGGACGCAAGAGTGGCACCATCTGAAGCAGAAATTGGTGTTTGGATATTGGTCTGTAAGGACACGGCTTCATATCCGATGAACTACACCAGCGGCAAGGACTCAACGTACTTCTGCGGCGCGGATACCGGCATCAGCTTCGGCGGGACGGTGAGCGATGTCTGGAACAACCAAATCGCCGGGCTTCCGCTAGGCCGTCGTCAACTGTCTTGGCGGCGCGAGCGCGGTCAAGTCGCACAGCAATGCAAAGCGCGAAGTCGGCGGTGTGAAAGGCTAGGACTGGTATATCGTTGAATATGCCTATGATCCGGCGACAAAAAACGTGACATCGCGCATCTACTCCGGCTTTGCCGGGCAGCGGTCGAGCTTTGATATCGGAAAAAGCAATATGGAAATCTATATGGGAAAGTAAGCGTCAGTTGACAAGCGCGTGTGCCCTTGTCAACTGACGCAAACAAAAGGCCACCGCACCGATTGGTGCGGCGGCCTTTTGTCAATCAGCTTGCATCTCGCTGCGCGCATAATTCATGCGGCTTCGGGGGCGGATTACGATTTGCAATAGTGGTGGATGACGGCGGCGACCTCGTCAAAGTCCAGGGGCTTTGACAGGTGCGCGTTCATACCAGCGGCCTGGCTGTCCTGCATGTCGTCGGAGAAGGCGTTGGCTGTGACGGCGATGATGGGAACTGCGGCTGCATCTTCGCGCGAAAGCGCGCGGATGGCGCGGGCGGACTCAAGACCGTTCATCACCGGCATCATGATATCCATCAGGATGATATCGAAATGATGGGGCTCAGAGGCTTCAAAAATCCGGAGCGCCTCCAGGCCGTCTTTTGCGGGCGTGACGACTGCGCCGCGCTCGGTGAGCATATAGGTCGCAATTTCCATGTTCAGCTCATTGTCTTCGGCCATCAGAATCTGAAGACCTTCGATGCTGATATCTTCTTCTTGTTCCGGGTGGGCCGGCTTTTCATAGGCTTCGTCGACGCGGAACGGAAGCGTGATGGTAAAGACCGTGCCCTTTCCCTCGCGGCTGACAAAGCCGAGCGTGCCGCCCATAAGATCGACGGTTTTCTTCGCAATCGCAAGGCCCAGGCCCGTGCCATTATAGGTGGTGCGGGCGGTTTTATGCTCCTGCGCGAAGGTATCAAAGGCGTGTTTCTGGAATTCCGGGCTCATGCCGATGCCGGTATCGGCGCAGACGAAGATGAAGGTCGCCGTGTCACCGTCAAACGCGTTTTCACGGCAGGAAATCTGTACGCTACCGCCGGGGCGGTTATACTTGACGGCGTTTGCCATGATATTCTGCAGCACGCGCTGCACGTTCAGCGGGCTTCCGAGCAGATGCCAATGTGTGCCTGTTGGCGGGTCGCTGCGGAAGACAATGCCGGATTCCAGCGCCTGCGAGGAGATGATGCTCTGCGCATTCTGCAGCACCTCGCGCAGATCAAACGGCTCATTCGTGGCCTCTACCTCGCCGGCCTCCAGCTTGCTCATGTCCAGAACGTTGTTGACCAGCTCAAGCAGGAAGTCCGATGCGGTGAGGATTTTGCGGAAGCAGTCCTCGGTGCGCGCGCTGTCCGATGTGGTGTTCAGGCCAATTTCGGCCATGCCGCGGATGCCGTTAATCGGCGTGCGGATGTCGTGGCTCATGCGGCGCAGAAAATCGGTCTTCGCGGCGTTTGCAAAGTCAGCGCGCTCGGCGGAAAGGCGCAGCCGCTCCTGATAGTCAAGCTCGCGCTGCTTTTCTTCCGTGACGTTGCGGATGAGCAGCATGGCCGATGTGACCGCTTCTTCGCGGTCACGGATCTGCGGAACAAGCAGGGCCTGATACCACTTCCCGGTGACAGATTCGAACGTATAGCCAAGGAATGGCTTGCCGCGCAGGCGGTCGGACATGGTCTGCAGGTCCGTAAACTGGAGGAACGACGTGCGGTCAGACGGCGCTATCAACGTCTCGCGGAATACGCGCAGCATCTGCGCAGCGTCGTCAATGCCGAGCAGCACCGTGTCCAGCGGCGCGATGAGCAGCAGCGGCTCCCAGGTGTTCTCCTGCGGCTGGAGCAGGATATTGATATCATAGATGCTGGCGATGGCGTTGAGCAGATGATACTCTTTTGCAATCTGGTCAAGCGATTCTTTCTTCTTTTTCTGCGAGTAGACGACAAACAGCAGGCACACCAGCACATAAAAGCCTGCGGCGATGGTCAGCTGCAGCGGAAGGCCGGAGAAGACAACGTCCGCCGGATAGAAGACGTAGAGATAGTAATTTTGATAGATATCGTGGTGACCGTACCAGGTGTCGCCGTCCTGCGTGAGCTTGATGAGATTACGGTCGTTTTTCATCCGGTCGCTGGTCATGACGTTTGTAATCGGGCAGTCGCGCACGGCGAGCCCCTCCAGCGAGGGCTCGCTGGAGCTGAGCACATAGCTTCCATCGGTCACGACGATGGTAGCCGTCTTGCCGAGTGCGTCAATGTCCAGCATGTTGCTGAGCGATATCTCATAGCGGTCGTTCTGGAAGAGCGTGGTGTCTGTATAGCAGATAATCAGCCCCGGCACGCCGCGGCGCGAGACGATGGCGTATTCATACGTATGGCCATCGAGCTGGATTTCATCCGCGAAGACCTTCTTGCTGTAGGCCAAGATGTCTTCGGCGTGGCTTGAGGAGAGAATTTCGCGCAGCAGCGCGCTGTTGTCCTGACCGGACAGATCGACGCTTCCCGTGGCATCGAGCGCTCCGTCCAGCACGAAGATGCCGGACAGATACTGATCGTCGGCGTAGCGCGAGAGCACCCAGCTCTGGCTCAGATCGAGGCTGGACGTGTAAAGGCTCAGCATGCTGGCCTTGTTGATGAGCGCTTGCAGGTCCTTGGTCAGAATGCCAAGGCGGTAGTCCTCGTATTTCTGGCAGGTGGACTCCATCAGCGCCAGCGCCTCGGCTGCGTCCTGCTTGACGGAGGCCTTGTTTGCCTGAACGGTCAGAAGCGTCACCGACAGCAGAAACACAAAGAAGCCCAGCAGCATCACGACCAGCAGCCCCCACGCGCCGCGGGGAGACTTATTCTGTTTCGGCGGCGGTGTGGTTGGCATCGGTTGAACCTCCATATACATTCTTTTGCACGTCCAGGCCGTAGGCCGCGACGATTCCTGCAATCGTGCCGTCCTCACGCATATCGTCAAGTGCGTCCTGAATCGCCGAGACAAGCGCTGCGTCGCTGCCCTGGCGGAAGGCGACGCCGAGCGGCTCGGTCTGGATGCTCATATTCAGGCAGCGGTATGCGCCGGGGTATTCGTTGAGATAGACAAGCAGCGCGCCCTCCATACCGGCAGCGGCGTCAACATAGCCTTTGCGCAGGGCGGTGAACACCTCGCCGATTGTGGAAAACACCGTCAGCTGCCGCAGCTCCGGAATATCCGCGTTGCGCTTGCCGAGAAGGATGGACTCGGATGTAGAGCCGGCCTGAACCGACACGCGCTTGTCGCGCAGATCGTCCAGCGTCTGGATTTCGCTGTCTGCGCGCACGGCGACGACGCGCTGTGCGTAGAGATAGGGCCCGGCCCAGAGGTATTCTGTTTCCCGGTCCTGCATGGAAAGGCAGCTCCACAGGCAGTCGACATTTCCGGCGGACAGCGTGGAAAAGCGGTCGTCAAGCGCAATCTCCTTGAAAACGGCCGTATAGCCGATGCGGCGGCAGGCTTCCTGCGCGATCTGCGCGTCAATGCCGGAATAGCCGCCGTCGGCGTCGCGGAAGAAATAGGGTGCATAGATGCTCGCGCCGATGCGAAGCTCCGGCAAAACGGCCGCTTCCTGCACGGGCTTTGCGCAGCCGCACAGCGGAAGCAGCACCAGCAGGCACAGCAGAAACAGAACAGGCTTAAAACGGCGCAGGCGCATATCGGGCTCCTTTTCAGAAAAAAATCGGGCGCAGGGAAACACACGCTGCGCCGGGAAGCGTCATCCTTCTATGGTATCAGACGAATTATTACATAAAAGTATATCATAGCTGCCGGGAAAAATCTACACAGAATCGGAAATAATTGTAATTTGCGTTGCTGACGGGGGGAAGTATGGAAAAGGATGATTCTGGAAGGCGGAACGGAAGATCACGGAAGGCTATTTACAACGCTGCAAGAAAAAGGTATAATACTTTCGAATTATCTCTATCTGGCGATAAGCTGCACTGTGACAGGATCCGGACGGCGGAAAAGAGGCGATTGAGCATGCATGACAAGCACGGAAAATGGGCAGACCGGCCGCATGGCGCGAGCACCAAATGGGTGAACGTATCGTTCATGATTACGGTTCTGCTGTTTTCGTTTATCATCATTCTTGAGAACCTGCAGCTGCACGATCGGGTGGACAGCGCGCTGGAATCGCAGCAGACGCTTCTGCCTGCAACGACGCGGCGCGTGTGTTCCGCAAGGAGTCAGATGATCTGACAGCCTATATCAACAGCTATTTGGAGAGGCCGGAAGACGCGACAATAGAAGCCTACTACAAGATCATTGACGGCAAGCTGCGCGAGCAGGAGATTGAAAAGGCCGAGAGCTATGGCATTGACTGCACCGATCTGCACGAGGCGCTGGTGCTTTCCGATAAATTGGCCGAGCGGGAGAGGCATGCGTTTGCGCTCATGGCCCGTGCGAGCGGCATGATCGCGTATGCGCCGCAGCAGGTACAGGATTATGAGCTGACAGAGAGCGAAAACAGGCTTTCGCGTTCGCAGAAGATTTCTGCGGCGCGCCAGCTGATTGGCGGAAAAGAATACAATGATTTCAAGCTTGCCATCTATGAGAAGGTGGACGATTTTGAAGAAAATGTGCTTTTGAGCACGCGGGAGCTTCTGACGGAGCAGAACGGCCAGATTTCGCACTATCTCGGCATTCAGAGAATCCTGATTATGCTGGAAAACGTGGTGGTGATGATTTTCGTCATCACGCTCTATGTGCATGTGACAAGCGTGCTCGGCGGCTATATCCAGTCGATTTCCTGGAACGAGCTGATTGAAGAAAAGGGAACAAGAGAGCTCAAATATCTGGGCCAGGTGTTCAACGAGTGCCTCAAGCTGCAGCGCAGCGCGCAGCAGGCGCTGCGCAATGAGGCCGAGTACGACGGGCTGACGCAGGTCGCGAACCGGCGGACGCTGGAAAATTTTATGGCAAAGAAGCTCTCTGCGCCGGAGGCGCACGGTGCGTTTGTCTTTTTGGATGTGGATGAGTTCAAGAAAATCAACGACGTCTATGGCCACGACGCCGGAGACACGGTGCTGCGGGCGCTGGCAGACGCGCTGCGCGGCTGCTTCCGCGACCGGGACTTTGTCGGCCGCTTCGGCGGAGATGAGTTTGTTGTGTGGCTTGACGGCGTCACGGAGCAGAACGCAGATCTGATCAAAAAGCGCATCGCAGAGCTCAACGGACTGACGGTCAACGCAGCGGGCACGGAAATTCGCGTCTGTCTCAGCGCCGGCGCGACGTTCTGCCACGGCGGAGAGCGCTATAAGGATGTGCTCCTGCGCGCGGACGCGGCGCTGTATGCGAAAAAGCGCGGCGGAAAACAGGGCTGCATTGTCTATGAAGAGCTTATGCAGGCCCAGCTTGAGAGCAAAAACGCGGAGCTGTAAGGCGGCGCGGTTAAAAAACGGATCCAGAGAATACCCTGCAAACCAGATGATATTTGAAACTTGGTGTGAAGAGAAAACGGGGGATTCGGCATGTCCTTGAAAAATGCGAGTGTCAGGAAAATCTGCGCCATGGTGGCGGCGCTGTTTGCGCTGATTCTGCTGGGCAGCGTCCTGCTGCAGCTCAATACCAACAGGCGCAACGCCGAGACGGCGTGTTCGCTGATCATTGACCAGCTTGAAGAGGTCATTACGACGAACCAGAGTGATGTGGACCGGCTGATGGACACGCTCAAGGAGGAGTATACGCTCCGGGTGCAGATGCTTGCGGACATTCTGGACGGGAGCGAGGCAGAGCGCTACACCACGACCGATTACTGGGCGCTGGCCGAACGGTTCTGCGTGGACGAGGTCTATCTTTTTGATGAGAGCGGCACGATTGTCAACGGGACAAACGCTGCTTACTTCGGCTATAATTTTGATTCCGGCGAGCAGATGGCCTTCTTCAAGCCCATGCTGGAGGACAAGACGCTTTCAATGTGTCAGGATGTGACGCCGAACACGGCCGAGGGCCGGCCCATGATGTACGCCATCGCCTGGGACGCCGCGGGCGACGCGATGGTGCAGATCGGCGTGACGCCGAGCCATCTGCTTGAGGCGATGGATAAGGGCAGCATTTCCCAGATCGTGCGGAACATGCCGGTGATGTCGGGGATGATGATCTGCGTTGTCGACGCGGAGACGAAGCAGACGGCTGTCTGCACGAGCGGCGATCTGCAGGCGTATCTGTCGACAATAGAAAAGCTGGCGCAGAATGCGGATACCTCCGGCGCGCGGCACCACGAAGTGCTGCATGTCGGAGGCGATCTGTGCTACGCCGCGTATGAATATTTTGCACCCTATGAGATTGCCGTGACGTATTCTGCTTCGGTCGTAAATGAGAGTCTGATCTACTGGGCGGGAATTTTGTTCGCGGCACTGTTCCTGTCGCTTCTGATTGTGAACTACGTTGTCCGCAAGACCATCGGAGAGCTGGAGGAAAACCGCAACGAGCTCCAGGCGGCCAAGGACGCGGCCGAGAAGGCAAATTTTGCCAAGACAAGCTTTCTCTCGCGCATGTCGCACGACATCCGCACGCCGCTCAACGGCATCATCGGCCTTCTGAAAATTGACGACGCGCACCCGGACGACAAAGAGCTGCTGAAAAGCAACCGGGCCAAAATTCTGGTTGCGGCGAACCATCTGCTCTCGCTTATCAACGATGTGCTGCAGATGAGCAAGCTTGAGGACGGGAATATTACGCTGGCGCATGAGGCGCTGGACCTGCAGGCGCTGGCGCAGGATGTGCTGACGATTGCCGAGCAGCGCGCGGCAGAGTCCGGTGTAACGCTGGAAAATCCGACCAGCGTGGAGGAAATCCGCTATCCGTATGTGTACGGAAGTCCCCTTCATCTGCGGCAGCTGTTTTTGAATATTTACGGCAACTGCATCAAATACAACAAGGTTGGCGGGCGCGTGACGACGTGCTTCAGCTGTCTGGGAGAAGCGGACGGCATTGTGCGCTACCAGTGGGTGATATCCGACACCGGCATTGGTATGAGCAAGGATTTCCTGCAGCATATCTTTGAGCCGTTCGCGCAGGAGCATACCGACGCGCGCAGCATCTACAGG
>CAKUCT010000073.1 GCA_934643765.1 uncultured Oscillospiraceae bacterium | reverse complement strand
ACGTCGTTCAGTCCATCCAGGAACCGGTCGGTGTACTCCTTCCAGGTCTCGCTGCCGTCGATGTGCCAATGGCGCTCGTCCTGGTTGAACTGGCGCATGCTCTGCGTTTCAAACCGCTCCAGATAGCCGAACGGCACATCCTCCCATCTGCCGAGACTGACCTCGCGGAAGCGCTTATCGGTGTGCAGCGGCAGATTTTTTGCCAGATACACCGCCTGCGCCGTCTTGCAGGTGCGGTAGAGATCGCTCGCATAGCACGCGTCAATGTGGATGTCCCGGAAGCGCTCCGTCAGCGCCTCAATCTGGCGCAGACCGTTTTCCGTAATCAGCGAGTTATATTGTCCATGGATCCGCCGGTAGGCGTTCCCCTCGGCCTCCGCGTGCCGGACGAGATAGATTGTTGTCATTTACATCACCGTTATGTAGCTTAGAATTTGTTTTTTCATTTTTTCCGCCGCCGCAAAGGCCGCCTGCTGATAGTCTTTTCCGTCGCTGTCCTGCTTCTGATAGGCGTAGAGAATGCTCCGCCCGGCCATGATGGCCGCGCCGTGGCCCATGCGGTCAAAGGCAAACTGCGCGTCCTTCGCGCCCGCGCCCTGCGCGCCGTAGCCCGGAACCAGGAAAAACAGCCTGTCATATTTGCGCCGCAGCGACTCGAGCACCTGCCGGTTCGTCGCGCCGACGGCAATGCCGATCTCAGAATATCCGTTCGTACCGAACAGGTTCGTGCTCCAGCGCATGGCAAGATCCGCCATCACCTGATAGACCACCCGGTCGCCGGAGAGAAGATCCTGCACCTCGCGGGCGGATTTGTTGGAACTTCTGGCAATGACGAAGACGTTCTTCCCCTTCCGGCAGAACTCCGCGAAGGGCCTCACCGCGTCGCTTCCTAAAAAGCCGCTCATCAGAACGCCGTCGCAGGCATAGGGCGTAAAATGCTCCTGCCCGACCTGCACGCCGCCGAAGCACGCCTGCGCCAGATCCTCCGCGGTGCTGCCAAGGTCGGCGCGCATCAGATCGAGCAACACATAGTACCCGCACGACGCAGCATACGTCAGCACCTCCTGCATCGCCGCCACGCCGTCCGCGCCCAGTGCGGAAAACGCGCCGCTGACGATGCTCACCGCCGGAACAATGTCCTTGAGCGCGTCGAGAATGCCGAAGGAAAACTTCCGGTAAGCTTCCGCCGCGGCGCGGAGCGTCTGGCCATGGGCCTGCACCGCTTCTTCCTTGATATGCAGCGGAAGATCGGAAATTGTCGGGCAGATACAAACCATCGTCGGGTTTTTGAACGTTCTGATTTTTGCCTGTAATGCATCAACAGCCATGCGCCGTACCTCCCTGTGTATTCTTTTTTCAGTATATCATATTTTTCACGTTCTGAACAGCAAAAATCGCAGGATTTGGCGCTCATATCCCGCTGCCTCCCGAGCCAAGCTAACTTTGAAAGGAGATGAGATTATGCAGGTACGTTCTTTTCTGATGACCATGGGCGCAGGCATTGCTGTCGGCGCGCTGGGCGCAATGATGCTGCCGAAAAACAGCGAGGTCTATCAGTTCACCAACGACGCGGCCAAAACCATCCAGAAAGAGGCCGGGAAGGTCATCGACTCCATGAGCTAAAGCAAAGCCTCCTGCGGCCTTTTGCCGCAGGAGGCTTTGACTGGCAGCTCAGGACATTGGAAGCACCTGACGTCTGACAACTTTGAAAAACGGTTTATCAAAATAGATATAAAATGCCAGATAGTACAAAATCTCGCTCGGGGCATGAATGTCCCGCAGATTCTTCCCGATATAGCACTCCGCTTCTCCAGATTCCTTCATCGTCGCCCAACACAGATTCGCCAGACGTTCAATCTGTCTGGCTACCGAAGCGGGCGTTTTCTGGATATCTCTGGCCACTGCCGGGTACACATCCTTGGAAACCAGAATGTCTTCCATCGCCACCTTGCACTCAAACAGCAGGTGCATTACCTGATCCACCGCGCAGACCAGCGGGAAAATATTGTACCTTGTTGGGCCGAGTATCGCATAGATCGTTCGCTCGGTTTTTGTCATGTCACAGAACCACCTTTCCAAAAGATGGTTCTATTATATTACATTTTTTTACATGCGTTAAGGTTGTCGGCCGAATCTGACATTATTTCCATTTTCAGTAAGTCTCGTGATATAATCAAGAAACCACGGTTGGACGCATAGTTTTCTTTATACAAAAAAGTCACCCCGCCAAAGGCGAGGTGACTTCTATAAGCATATACTGAGGGAAAGATCAATAGAACTTCTTTCTGTTCTTACGAGCAGCTTCAGACTTCTGCTTACGCTTCAGGCTGGGGCTGACATAATGCTCTCTCTTCTTGACCTCGGCGATCACACCAGCCTTTGCACAGCTGCGCTTGAACCGCTTCAGAGCATTCTCCAAGGACTCGCCTTCCTTGACGCGAACTTCAGACATCGTTTTCCCTCCCTCCGACGCAACCGGCTCAATCCAGGTTGCTTTCAGGGCCACATTACATTGGCTAGATTATTATAGTCATGCCGTGTCAAATTGTCAAGAATTTTTTCCTGAAAATTGATTTTTTCAGAATCTGCCCAAATTGCGGCGCTGCATTTTACTTCACAATGAGGTTCACAAGCTTATTCTTGACCAGGATCACCTTCACAATGCTCTTGCCTTCGACGAACTTGGCGACCTTCTCCTGCTTGAGCGCCTCGGAGACGATGAAGTCCTGCTCGCTGTCGACCGGGACGTTCACGGTGCCTCTGAGCTTACCGAGCACCTGCACGGCCATCTCCACATGAGACGCAACGGTCTTGCTCTCGTCGAACTCCGGCCACGGCATCTGCATGGCCATCTTGCCGGTCTTGGCGGCGTAGCCGGTCAGCTCCCACATCTCTTCGACCATGTGGGGCGCGAACGGGCTGAGCATCAGCATCAGCATTTCAAGATCGCCCTTGGTAAGGCCGTTGGCATAAAACTCGTTGACCATGGTCATAAGAGCCGCAATCGCCGTGTTCATCTTGAGTTCGTCAATGTCCTGCGTGACTTTGCGGATGGTCTTGTGGATGATCGCTTCGTTCTTTTCGCTCAGTTCCTTGGACTCTGCCGCCATGTCCATGAGGTTCCAGCAGCGGTCCAGGAAGCGCTTGGAGCCCTTGACCGCGTCGTCCGACCAGGTTGCGACCTTCTCAAAGTCGCCGATGAACATGATATAAAGGCGCATCGTGTCCGCGCCGTAGGCCTTGACCACATCGTCGGGGTTGACGACATTGCCAAGCGACTTCGACATCTTGACCGCCGGGCGCAGAGCCTGGTTGCCATATTTTTCAATGAGCGCCTGCTTTTCTTCCTCGGTCTTTGCATTGCCCACATAGTGCGGGTTCTGGCCGAGAATCATGCCGTGGCTCGTGCGCTTGGCGTAGGGCTCCTTGGTGTGGACGACGCCGATATCATACAGGAACTTGTGCCAGAAGCGGGAGTAGAGCAGGTGCAGCGTCGTGTGCTCCATGCCGCCGTTATACCAGTCGACCGGGCCCCAGTAGTTTTCTGCCTCGTGGGAGACCAGCTCCTTGTCGTCCTTCGGGTCCATATATCGCAGGAAGTACCACGAAGAGCCGGCCCACTGCGGCATGGTATCGGTCTCGCGCTTGGCCGGGCCGCCGCAGCACGGGCAGGTGGTGTTGACCCAGTCAGTCATCTTGGACAGCGGGCTCTCGCCGTCGTCGGTGAGCTCATAGCTGTCGACCTGCGGCAAAATCAGCGGCAGCTGATCTTCAGGCACAGGCACCCAGCCGCACTTTTCGCAGGAGATCATCGGAATCGGCTCGCCCCAGTAGCGCTGACGGGAGAAGACCCAGTCGCGGAGCTTGTAGTTGACCTTCTCGTGGCCCCAGCCCTGCTCGACGGCGTATTTCTTCATCGCCGGGATGGCTTCCTTGACCGTCATGCCGTTGAGGAAGCCGGAGTTTATCATGATGCCGGTGTCGTCTTTCAGCGTGAACGCTTCCTTGGTGATATCGCCACCCTTGACGACCTCCACAATGGGAACGCCGAACTTCGTTGCAAAGTCCCAGTCACGCTGGTCGTGGCCGGGCACGCCCATAACAATGCCGGTGCCGTAGCCCATGAGGACATAGTCGGAAACAAACATCGGAACAACCTTGCCCGTCGCCGGGTTCGTGACCTCAATGCCGTCCAGACGGACGCCGGTCTTATCCTTGTTCAGTTCGCCGCGCTCAAAATCGGACTTCCGGGCTGCCGCCTGCTGATAGGCCTCGACCTCATCCCAATTTTTGATGAGCGGCTGCCATTTTTTCAGCAGCGGATGCTCCGGGGAAATAACGGTGTACGTCACGCCGAAGAGCGTATCGACACGGGTCGTGTAGACCGTGATATCGTCTTCGGTATTCGTCTTGAAAGTAACCTCAGTACCGGTCGAACGGCCGATCCAGTTCTTCTGCTGGGTCTTGACGCGCTCGATATAGTCCAGATCGTCCAGATCATCGATCAGACGGTCCGCATACTTTGTGATGCGCAGCATCCACTGGCTCTTTTCCTTGCGGATAACCGGCGCGCCGCAGCGCTCGCACACGCCCTCGACGACCTCTTCGTTTGCCAGCACGCACTTGCAGCTTGTGCACCAGTTGACCGGCATCGTGGTCTTGTAGGCCAGGCCGTGCTTGTACATCTGCAGGAAAATCCACTGCGTCCATTTGTAGTATTCAGGGTCTGTGGTGTCGACCACACGGTCCCAGTCAAAGCTGTAGCCCAGCATCTTGAGCTGACGGGTGAAGTTTTCAATGTTCTTCTTCGTCACAATCGCCGGATGGATGTGGTTCTTGATGGCGAAGTTCTCCGTCGGCAGGCCGAAGGCGTCAAAGCCGATGGGGTTGAGGACGTTATAGCCCTGCATGCGCTTTTTGCGGCAGATGATGTCCATCGCCGTAAACGGGCGCGGATGGCCGACATGAAGGCCCGCCGCCGAGGGGTACGGGAACTCGATCAGACCATAGAACTTGGGCCGCGGGTCGCCGGTGATGGCGGCATAGGGCTTGGTTTCTTCCCACTTTTTCTGCCATTTTGCTTCAATGGCTGCAAAATCGTATTTCATAACAGACTCCTTTGTCTCGTAATTTACGAACAAAAACGCCCCTGACTGCGCATGCAGTCAGGGGCGTGATGTACGCGGTACCACCCTGATTCGGCCATATAACATGGCCCTCAACGACCTGTCACGCGGTCAGCCGTTCCCCCCTACTAAAACGCGTCTCGTTCGGGAAGACCGCTCCGGAGTGAGCTTCGCGCTTGGCCCTACCTGCTTTCACCTGCCGCAGGCTCTCTGAAAGGCGCGATACGCGCATTGTTCTCCATCAAAGCGTTTGTCGATATTACCAGGCTATTGTACGCAGTCTTTGTCGGTTTGTCAAGCGTCGTGCGTCAAAATGGAGGACAGATTGATGACCTTTCCATCCTGCCACAGCCGCTCGAGATCATAGAAGCTGCGCGCTTCCGAGGTAAACACATGCACAACCACACAGCCGAAGTCCATCAGCACCCACGTGCCGCCTCTGTGGCCCTCGCGGCCCTGCATCGGCTCGCCGGCCGCGTCCATCGCCTCTTCCACGGCGTCGCACAGCGCCTTGACATGCGTATTGCTCGTCGCCGTGCAGATCAGGAAATAGTCTGCCAGTGTGGAAACGTCGGCAATTTCAATCAGGCTGATATCCTTGCCCATCTTGCTGTCAAGCGCCTTTGCGGCAATCGCCGCCACTTCTTTTGCTGAAATCATGTTGTCATTCCTTTCTGTATCTGATGCCGCCGCCATCACAGCGCGGCCTTACCCTGCTTCTGTCTGCTGCCAGAGTTCATCTGAAGCCGTCTCGCCGCTCTGGTCTGCCTCGTCCGGCGCCTGGCCGGGCTCCGGCAGCTGCTCGCCCGGCGTTTCCGGGTTCTCGGCCGGATTTTCCGGACTTTCCGGATTATCCGGATTGTCTGTATTTTCCGGAGCATCCGGATTCGCTTCGTCCGGATTTTCGGGCTCGGCCGGCGCTTCCGGTTCCGGTTTGGCCTCCTGCTTCTGATACGAGTATGCCGCCTCCGGGGTCACAACCGTGACATTGCTCAGTGTAATGGGCGCGTCATAGGGGTTAAAGGACTCGTTGACGACCTCCACGAGCCGGCCCGCGTAAAGCGGATAATACGACACGCCGTTGATCATCGCGCCCTCACCCTCAAGCGTGTAGGTCTTCATCGCCTCAAAGTCGCATTTCATCAGTGCCTTGGCAAAATAGAGCATATTGCCGACCGTCAGATCCGTCGTCACATAGGTGCTGAACACATCCGCAAATTCCTTGATTTTTGTCAGGCTGGAAATAGACAGGCATTGCTTGGCAAGTGCCCGCAAAAACTCCTGCTGGACCTTTGTCCTCTGGATATCCTGCGACGCGTAGCCCTTGCGGAAACGGACAAGCTCCATCGCCTTTTCGCCGTCGAGAACCTGCTTTCCCGCCTTGAGGTTGATATACAGGTTCTGTGTCGGGTCATTATAATACATATCCTGCGGCACGTCAAACTCCACGCCGCCGACCAGATCCACCGTCTCGCGGAACGCCTCAAGATTCACCAGCACATAGCCGTCAAGCTCAAAGCCCAACATCGCGGCCAGGCGTTTGGAAAGCCTTGTCATGCCGTCGGCCCCGCCGCCTGCGTAGACAGAGTTGATCTTCATAATGCCGCCGCTCCCGGTCGTCACAACCGTGTCGCGCGGCACGCTCATCAGCGCAACCGTATTCGTGTTCTCATCCAGATGCGCCACAATGATGGTGTCCGTCCGGTAGCCGTCGTCGTCTGTGCCGCAGATCAGGACGTTGTAAATCCCGCTCTGGTGGCTGGCCGGCAGCTCCACCTCTTCTTCTGTTTCCTCGCCGGTTTCCTCGTCAACCTTGGTGACGACATGCTTCACCGTCGGCTTTTTGACCTCCGGCTCCGGCGTTTCTTCCGCCGGTTCTTCCGTAACAGCGGGCTCCGCCGCCTTGGGCGGCTGGATGACCGCTTTATAGATGCCAAAGCCCACGCCGAAGAGCACCAACAGCGCCAGAACGATACCGATCACGCCTTTTTGCTTGCCCGTCAGCGGCTTTTTTTCACGCGGCGCTTCAAAGTGGCCGTGATGACTTTTCTGATTCATGCTGTGTTTTGTTCCTTTCCATCAGGAGAAAATCCCGCGCGCACACCGAGTCCTCGCACACAGCGAAGCCCTCTTCCTGCAAGTACGCAATCGTGCGCTCCAGCGCGAGCAGCACCGCCGCGTCCAGATCGCGCCCGGCTTCGGCCCGGATGGCCTCTACGCCGGGATAGCTGCGGTTCGGCTCAATCATATCCGCAAGATAGATGATCTTTTCAAGCGTCGTCATGCCGGGCTTTCCGGTCGTGTGCCAGCAGATTGCCTCGCAGACCGCCTCGCACTCGCCAAAGATCGCGCGCGCCACGGCCGCGCCCGTTTTCGCGTGCAGCAGCTGCGGATTGTTCCGCTCAAACTCTGTCAGCGGCACGCAGAGCTTTTCTGCCAGTGCCAGCTGCTGCACGCCCGGCAGCGCCTTTGTCACATCGTGAAGCACGCCCGCTCTTGCCGCCAGTTCCTCGTCCGCGCCGAAGCGCGCGGCCATTTCCTTTGCCGTCTGCCACACACCTTCAGCATGAGCAATGCGGCTTGTTTTATGCAATGACAAGCTCACCTCGCGCAAATGCGCAAAGGGAAGCTCCCGGTAACTTCCGCCCGTGCCGTAAAGGCGCAGCGCCGCGATTCTCTGCAGCACGGCCTGCGGGACATACGGCTCCGCGATGCCGAAAAACAGAAGTCTTCGTACCTGTGTAGACGAAATTTCAAAGCACTCGTTGCGCAGCAGCACTGGCGCTTTTCCAAACATCTTCGCAAGTGTGCGCGCCTGCTGCTCCAGGGCCGCACGGTCCCGGCTGTCCGCCGCATATCTTGAAAAGCAGACAAGCTCCGCCATGCGCGCAATTTCCGCCGGGCAATACCAGTCCTGAAAGGACAGGAACATATCCGTCCCCATCATCAGATATAACGTATCATCCGGGTACTGCGTCCTAAGCTGGCGGACGGTGTCGACCGTATAGCTCTTGCCCTCGCGCCGGAGCTCCAGATCAAGCACTGAAAAGCCGTCAAGCGCTTCAAAGGCCAGCTTTGTCAGCTCCAGCCGCTGCAGCGCCTCCGGCGAGCCGCCGGACAGCTGCTTATGCGGCGGGATGCTCGCCGGGATCACCAGGACCCGGTCCAGCCCCAGCTGACGCCTGCAGTCCTGCGCGGCCAGCACATGGCCCAGATGCGGCGGGTTGAAGCTGCCGCCGTAGATGCCGATTTTCATGCCGTTCAGCCTTCCTGCTGTTTTCTTCTTTCAATGGCCGCCTTGACCGCCGCCTCGTGGAAGTATTCCTTCTGCTGCTTGCGGCGCTCCTTTGCCTGCTGCTTGCGGCGGGT
>CAKUCT010000072.1 GCA_934643765.1 uncultured Oscillospiraceae bacterium | reverse complement strand
AGCACGTCAAAGAGCATGTGGTTTTCCATGTCGCCGATGGCGAGAAAGTTTTGCAGCACCGCCAGATGGCCGGAGCTGGAGATCGGCAGAAACTCTGCCAGTCCCTGCACGATCCCCAGCAAAGCAGCATTCCAATAGGTCATAAACAATCCTCCAAGGCTGAAACGGTGTGTACCGTGTAAAAATCTCATACTGATTTATATTAACACACCCCGGAGAATAATTCCATCTTTTTTAGTTATTTGCGCCGTTTGTCCGTTTTTTCCCGCGCGCAATCTGCCGGTGCAGATAGGAAAGCGCGTCGGACAGGCCGCCCAGCTGGTCCATCAGCCCGGACTTCACGGCCTCGGCGCCGTAGAGCACCGTTCCAACGTCTGTCGCCATGTTCCCGGTCGCCATCATATAGCGCTCAAAATCTTCCCGGCTGATGCGGGAATTTTCCGTCACAAAGTCGACGATGTGGTCCTGAATCTGGTCAAAGTAATGATACGTCTGCGGCGCGCCGACGACGAGTCCCGTCGTGCGCACAGGGTGCACCGTCATGCTGGCCCGGGGCGCGATGATCGCGCGCTTGGCAGACACCGCCAGCGGAATGCCGATCGAGTGGCCCCCGCCCAGCACCAGAGACACCGTCGGCTTTTTCATTCCGGCAATCATCTCCGCGATGGCAAGGCCCGCTTCAATGTCGCCGCCCACTGTGTTGAGCAGTAGCAGCAGCGCATCAATGTCCTCCGCCTCTTCCACCGCCGCAAGCAGCGGAATCACGTGCTCATATTTTGTCGTCTTGACCGTCTCCGGCAGCACCTGATGGCCCTCAATCTGGCCGATGATGGTCAGCGTATAAATGTTGCCGCGGCTGGACTTTGTTGTGCTCGCGCCGAGCTCCAGAAGCTCCTGCGTTTTCTCATTCTTGTTTTCCGGTTTGTGCTCGTCCATGAACCTTGCCTCCAACGCTTTTGGAGGCAGTATGCCCGGATTGGCGGAAGCTTATCCCTGCTCGTCCTCGCGCCAGTCCTTGCAGACATCCACCCAGCCGTCAAATTTAGAATACCGCTCCAGCTCCGGAATCGTCAGTTCGATGGCGCTGTTGGCGCTGCCGGCCGCGGGGAAAACCGTCTCAAAGCGCTTGAGCGACTCGTCCAGGTAGACCTGCACGCCGTCCTTCACGGCAAACGGGCACACGCCGCCCACAGCGTGGCCAATATATTCCGGCACATCGTCGTGCGCCAGCATCTTCGCCTTCGCGCCGAAGCGCGCCTTGTATTTTTTGTTGTCGATGCGCGCGTCGCCCGCCGCAACAATCAGGATGCAGCTGCCTGCTACCAGGAACGAGAGCGTCTTTGCGATGCGCTTTCCCTCCACGCCGACGGCCTGCGCCGCTAAGTCCACCGTTGCGCTCGATACATCAAACTCGCGGATCCGGTCCGCGATGCCGAGCGTCTGGAAATAACTTCTGACTTTTTCGATCGACATAAAACGCCCTCCCAAGTTTTTTGGCATGTTATTATATCAGATTTACGCACATCTTGCAAGTTTGCGGCCGATCGGGTATAATAGTGCCGCGCGGGGCAGCGCCCCGCAGATTCCTGCTGCAAGGAGGCAGCGAACATGAACAAAACCAATGTCATGCGTCTTCTCGACGCCGCAAAAATCCCCTACCGCACCGCGGAATATGACTTTGACGAAAATGATCTGAGCGGCCTGCACGCCGCCGAAGGCATTGGCATGCCGCCCGAGCAGATCTTCAAGACGCTCGTCGCCCGGGGCGACAAGCGCGGCTATCTGGTCTTCTGCATTCCGGTGTGCTGCGAGCTTGATCTCAAAAAGGCAGCGAAGGCCGCGGGCGACAAGAAGGTCGAGCTCATCCACGTCAAAGAGCTTCTGCCGCTCACGGGCTACATCCGCGGCGGCTGCAGCCCCATCGGCATGAAAAAGCACTTCCCCACGTTCATCGACGAGACCGCCATTTTGTATGACGAGATCGGCGTGTCGGGCGGTATGCGCGGCGCGCAGGTGCTGCTCGAGCCGAACGCGCTGTGCGGCTATGTGGAAGCGGAATTTTGCGATCTGACCGTATGAAACACGTTCTAAAAACCGAAAGGAAAGACAATATGCACTACGAATACAAAACCAAAGGCACCTGCTCCAGCCGGATTCTGCTGGACATTGAAGACGGTAAGCTTACAAACGTCGAGTTCATCGGCGGCTGCAACGGCAATCTCCAGGGCATCGGCAAGCTTGTCGAGGGCATGCCCGCTGAAGAGGTCGTCTCCCGCCTGCAGGGCATCCACTGCGGCTATAAGCCGACATCATGTCCCGACCAGCTGGCAACCGCCATCACGCTTGCCATGCAGGAAGCCAATAAAAACTGATTGCAATTTAGGAGGATACATCTATGAAACAGGTCATTGCTACAACGAACGCTCCCGGCGCCATCGGCCCGTATTCCCAGGCCACAAAGGCCGGTTCCCTGCTCTTCGTCTCCGGCCAGCTGCCCATCAACCCGTCCACCGGCGCGATGCCTGAGGACGTCTCCGCGCAGACGCGCCAGTCGCTGACCAACGGCAAGGCCATCGTGGAAGCCGCCGGCGGCAGCATGGCGGACGTCGTCAAAACGACCGTTTTCCTGGCTGATATGAATGACTTCTCCGCCATGAACGCGGTCTATGCCGAGTTCTTCCCGGAGGGCGCCTGCCCGGCGCGCTCGGCTGTGCAGGTCGCGCGGCTGCCGAAGGACGCGAAGGTTGAAATTGAACTGATCGCAAACATCTGATTTTTTTCTGGTATTGCATACCAGGGTGCTTTTTTCGACCCCACGCTTCTTAGCTGCGCAAAGAAGCGCCGTGTCGAGCCGCCGGGAAGAAATTGCGCAAGGGGAACCATCGCGTGGTTCCCCTTGCAACCCCTCCACGAACAGAGGAACCGCGACCCCTCAGACTCCCCGGGGATTCTATGTTTGTAGTGCAAATATAAAAGGGAGTGCTTACAAGTATCGTAAGCACTCTCTTTCTTGCCTGATAGCCTTTTCTGTTTTGAATCGATTTGCGACAATCTGAATGCCGAGCAGCAAACCTTTCGTCTTTACCGCCGCAAAGCATTTTTGCTCTGCAAAAATCTTTGCGGGGGATAGACGGTGCAGCCCTGGGGTCTCAAAGGGGCCGCGGCCCCTTTGTTTTCGAAGGAGTCCAGAGGAAACCTTTTTGAAAGGTTTCCTTTGGGTTCTTTTACGGGAGCCTCGAACCCATTTTTTCTTTTCAAGAAAAAACGGGTTTGAGAAAAAAGAGCAAGCTGGTATGCAATACCAGAAAAAAGGACCTCCCGTTGGGAGGTCCTTTTCATCTGATTCTCTTATGCGAACTCGACAGCGAAGCGGTGCAGGATGGCTGCAACCTGTGCGCGGGTCGCAAGGCCCTTCGGGTCGATGCGGCTGTAGCCGACACCCTCAATCAGGCCATGGTAGTTTGCCCAAGCCATTGCTTCTCTTGCCCAGGTGCCGATCTGATAGTAATCGTCGAACTTGGTCAGGTTGGAAGCGCCCTTGGTCGA
Organism: uncultured Oscillospiraceae bacterium; assembly: GCA_934643765.1. Taxonomy (GTDB): domain Bacteria; phylum Bacillota; class Clostridia; order Oscillospirales; family Oscillospiraceae; genus CAG-170. The sequence continues at coordinate 5,058 of CAKUCT010000072.1, read as the reverse complement.
CAGGTTCATGTACTCAGCATAGCGGTACAGGATTGCTGCCAGCTGCTCGCGGGTGACGTTTGCTTCGGGCTTGAAGGTCTTTGCATCAAAGCCATCGACGATGCCGGCTTCTGCGGCCCAGGAGATGGCGTTGTTGTAATAAGACTTGGAAGAGACGTCCGTGAAGCGGTTGTCTCTGGTGGCTCTGGGTTCACCGGTCAGTCTCCACAGGATGGTGACAATCTGGCCGCGGGTGGTGTTCTGATCCGCGCCGAAGCTCGTGATGGAAACGCCGTCCATCAGGCCGTTGAGGTATGCGTACAGCACATCGTCATAGTACCAGTAGCTGTCGCTCACATCGTGGAACGGCAGATCATTCAGACGGTTGGACAGGCGGCCGCAGTATTCGCAGACGTATGCGTACTCGTCCTTCGTGCTCTTGCTGGTGTTGCGGATCCAGGTGTGCTTTTCCTTCACGGAGTAGCTGCAGTCCTTGCAGTCGGCCCAGTGATAGGTGGAGTCGATCTCGGTATACTTGAAGTTGTGGGTCCGGTCATCGGTGCTCTTCTGGTCGCAGTACTTGCAGATGTAGGGATATCTGGACTTGTCGGAGCCGGTGTTCTTGATCCAGGTGTGCTCTTCCTTCACCTCGTAGCTGCAATCCCTGCACTCTTTCCAGTGATAGGTATCGTTGTACTTGACATACTTGTAGCTGTGGCTGTGGGTGCTGGAGCTGTCCCTGGTGTAGATCGCCTCAAGCTTCACATCGCCAGCAGGCATTGTGAACGTCATCTCGCGGCTGTACTTCTCATAGCTCAGCGTCAGATCGCCGGAAACGACCTTCCAGTAGCTGAAGGTATACTTGGACGGGTCAAAGGCTTTGACCTTAACCTTGTCGCCCTTCTTGATGCCGGTCAGCTCGTACTTGGTTTCGTCGTTGATCTTGACGTAACCGTAGTTGTTGTCAACCGTCAACTTGTAAGTAGCGACCTGTGGGTCACGCTCTTCTTTCTTGTGGCAAACCTTGCACTCGTAGAGGTCCTTCTTGCCATCGGCGCTCAGGCCAATCTTTTCCCAGGTGTGCTCGGTCTTAGCGATCGTCACAGCATTCAGATCGGTCTCAGTTGTGCCTTCTGCATCGGAGAACAGCTTGTGGCAAGTGGAGCACTCCCAATATTCGAGGTTGCCTTCCGCATCGCATCTTGCTGCGTTAGCCTTATGGTACACAAGCGGGGTCGTATGCGTTGTCAGCTTGTCAATCTTCAGCCATTCTTCTGTTGCGGGCGTCGCACCATCCATCTGGAACTTTGCACCGCAATCTTTGCACTTTTTATGCGCCTTCACACCATCAGCCGCGCAGGTTGCAGGTTCTTCCTCAACGGTATCAAGCGTTTTATGATTGTTTGGGTCCGTCGTATAGGTGTTCGACGTCATGGTCTTCGGGTTATAAGTCCTTGCATTCGCGCCAGTAAACTGGCCCCAGAAGTATCCGCCACAAGTTTTGCAGTGATAATATGCAGGTGTACCCTTATCAACGCAAGTGGCAGTTACCGCCTCAACCAGTTCATCGCATGCGGCCGGATGTTCAGGATCATGCGGGCATGTGCACTCCGCGATGCTGACAGCAAATGCCATAACCGTGAACATACTCACGAGCATGGCAAGCATCAGCAAGATGCTTAAGAATCTTTTACTTGATTTCATGATTCAGTCTTCCTCCTACTAAATTCATGGTGAATTAGGGCCTCCGCCCCGTTTTCTAGGGCTAGTTTAGCATCCTTTTCCAGAAAGAGCAATTACAAAGCGGTTACAAATCCTTAATTTTACCTTAAAGACCCCATTTTTTATGTAAACGTAACGTATTTGTAATAATTGGGACTTCGTCGTCCGCCGCCGTCTTAATTTTTCTTGACGCCCTTCGCCGTTCGTGCTACTATAATAAAGCCGTCGCCGGTGTGGCGGAATTGGCAGACGCCCGGGACTTAAAATCCCGTGAGGTAACACTCGTACCGGTTCAAGCCCGGTCACCGGCACCAGCTCAGAAACGCCCCTTTTGGCACGAGTCCCCGCCTGGCGGCGGGGTCTCTTAGCCGGACGGGGTGTTTCTTCGCTTCAAGCCTGCAATCGCTTCGCTGGATTGCGGGCTTGTGCTCCAAATTTGACAGTTGGCCCAAAGCGTTCGGATGACACAGGAAGAAAGGCCCGCGAACGCGTGTCTTTCTTTTCTTTCTCAAACCCGTTTTTTCTTCAAAAGAAAAAATGGGTTCGAGGCTCCCGTAAAAGAACCCAGGGCTGCACCATCTATCCCCCGCAAAGATTTTTGCAGAGCAAAAATGCTTTGCGGCGGTAGAGTCGAAAGGTTTGCCGCTCGGCATTTGAATTATCGGAAGTCGATCCAAACCAGGAAAATCTGGCAGGCAAGAACGAGAGTGCTTACAAAAACATGTAAGCACTCTTATTTTGTAGGTATGAGAAATATAGAACCCCCGGGAGTCTGAGGGGCCGCAGCCCCTCTGTAGAGGAGGGATTCAAAAGGGAACCCCTGGGGGTTCCCTTTGCGGTTTCTTTCTTTTGCGAAGCGTTTTCTTTCTTTTGCTCAAAAGAAAGAAAATGCGTTGAACCAACCGGCAAGTTTTGCCGGAATTTATCTGGCGCTTGCCGCCACGGCAAGAAAAAGAAAACCCTTGGCACTTTTGCGCCAAAACCCCCGCAGGGATTGACATTTCCCCACCTTCTGAGTATACTGTAGTTCGATTTGGCATAAACCAAACAAAACAGACAAGAAGGAAGATTCTTTTTTATGCCACGTTTTTGCTCCAAGTGCGGCGCGAAACTCTCCGGACACGAATCCAGCTGCCCGGCCTGCGGCGCGCCGGTTGAAGATGACGTACAGATCTTTACGCCCCATAAATCCCAGGCCGCGGAGGAAGCCGCTGTGCGCGCGCGGCGCAAAAAACGGCTGATAACAGCCGCGGGAGCCGTTGTTCTGCTCGGCGCGGGCGTGTTTGCCCTGCAGGCCATTGGCCGCGAGCATACCCCGCAGAAAACGGCGCATGCCTTCCAGGCCGCGCTGGCTGCCGGGGATTACGACGAAATCTGCTCTGTCGCGGAGCTCTCCGGCGGCGATACGCCTTCGCCCGAGCAGCTCGAGCCCATGCTCTCGCTCTATCGCGAAAGCGCCGCCTTCCGCCAGCAGGCCGCGAATCTCACGACCGCCTCCGGCGGCAGCCTGCATCTGGAAAAGCGGAGCGCGCTGCCCTTCTCCGGCTACCGCGTAGTCATTGAGCCCTGCCGGTTGGAGGTCGTCAGCAACATGGCGGATGCCGTCGTCTCGGCCGGCCCGGCGCAGAGCGTAACGGAAGCGCTCGTCTCCGCGGAGCCCGCGCTGGACGGCACGCTCTATCCGGACGATTATCAGAATCTCGTCCGCTCGGCGGCCGTGTTTGATTCCCTGCTGCCCGGACTCTATGATCTGACGCTCAGCTATACAACCGACTACGGCCAGAGCTTCCAGGCTTCGTCCACCGTCAGTCTCCTGCAGCCAATGCAGACCGAGCTGAATCTGGACTATGAAGGCCTTTATATCTGGAACAGCTCCGATATGGATGCGGATATCAGCATAGACGGTGCGTATTACCGCACCCTTCCCGTCGGCAGCACACTCCAGCTCGCGCCATTGCAGCCGGATGCCACTGTAACCGCCAGCTGCACCACGCAGGCCGGCGAAGCGCTCATCAGCAGCGTGGCCGCCGGGAGCCGGTCGTTTGAAGTCCGCTTCGATCTTGGCAGCGTGGATGTCTACAACGACTACCCCGCCGATATGGCCGTCACGCTGGGCGGCGCGGATTACGGCGTGATTCCGGCAAAATCCCTGCGCACCTTCAGCGGCGTGTCCATGGGAAGCGTGCTCCGCTTCTCGCTATCAGGCAGCGACATTTTCAGCTCCTATTCCTATCGCGTGACCTATGATTACGACTCCATCTGCCCGATTCTCGCGCTGAGCGAGGACAGCAGCGCAGCTGTCTGCGATGTTCTGACCGAATATCTGCAGTCGGCGCCGTTTGGCTCGGAAGATGATGATCTCATCGCGGGCCTTGACCGGCTGCTGTTGGAAAACGGCTGGTCGCGCAGCGATGTCGAAATTTCCGGCGTGACGGTTGAAGACGTCTTCGCCATGGAACCGGCCGAAAACGGGACGCTTCTTCGCCTGAGCGGCTTCTACACGTGCACAAATACGGCCCTGCTCGATTCGCAGGAGGAGACGCCTCCCGAGGAAACGCCTGAAGAGTCCCTGCCGGACGATTCGGCGGCCGGCGATGCGCAGGTCGTTGACGTGCCTGCCGAGCCTACTGAAATCACTGAGGACACGCCCGCCGTACCGAACCCGCAGACGCAGAGCTTCTATGCCTCCATGATCTACGACGGCGAAGCCTGGTACCTTGCAAAATAGCTGGTGTCCAGCGCGCCGCGCAGCAGCAAGACGATTTCTATAAAGACCATGTTCCAGTCAGCGTGCCTCTGCGTGCTGACTGGAACTTTTTGATTCACCCGCGCAGCCGAGGCGTTGAACTTCCCGCTTCCTCATGCTGGACTGAATTTCACGGTTAGTTGAATGAAAGTTGAACTTTGCACCCGCCGTCATTTTAAAATGTTGATGAACGCCCAGCGCGCAGTCTCTTTTTAAAGAACGGGCCGCTAATCACGAAAAAGGCAGCCGCTCAAGTAAAATGATAGAGCAGAATATCAGAACGTTTCGTTGTAACGGGAACCCAAAACTCATAATTTATCTGATATCTGGCGCTGTAACGCGTATAAGGCTCCTGCTCTGTAACGCATGCAAGGCTCCTGCGCTTTTCAGTTCCGATTCCGCATACGGATACCGAAGTGGCAAAAGTGGGTGCGATAGGCAAAGAAAAAGCCTTGAAACCGTGATGGTTTCAAGGCTTTTTATGGTGCGAGTGGTGATACAGAACTTTTTGAAAAAGCCAGTAATATCAACGGTTTTCAAGGCGGACGAGTAGCAAATAACTTGTATATATCCCCTTTTCGGGCGACTGTTTTTCAGACAGCCGCCCTTTT
>CAKUCT010000071.1 GCA_934643765.1 uncultured Oscillospiraceae bacterium | reverse complement strand
GGCTATGGCGCGCTGTCGCAGGCAGTGTATGTGCTCATTGGCCTGGTAGGCGTTCCTATTTTTGCTCTGGGCGGCGGCTTTTCGTATATTTTCCAGCCGACGTTCGGCTTCCTGCTGGGCCTGATTCCGTGCGCGTTCGTGATCGGCAAGCTGGCCACGCGCCCCCTGACCTTCTGGAAAACGGCGCTTGCCATGCTGGCGGGGCTTGCGGTTCTGTATGCCATCGGCGTTCCTTACATGGCGCTGATTGCAAACGGCTACATGGGCAAGGGGCTTACCTTCTGGCAGATTATGCGCAGCGGCATGCTGATCTATCTGCCGGGCGACCTTCTGAAGATCGCGGTGGGAAGTGCGCTGTGCGTCGCCATTACGCGCAGGATGCCGTCGGTGTTTGCGCTGCCGCAGCGCAAAAAGCAGGAAGACTGAGCATCTTCATGTTGCCACAAATCAAAAGAAATGTCAATGTGTCCGCCTGCGTGCGGGCGTGTTGACGCCCCAGCGCGCCGCACGGTCTGGCTTCCGTGCGGCGCGCTGTTTTTACGGCGGTGGACTTTATCTGTCTAAATTCTTTCTTGACACGGTATCCCATAAACAGTACAATAGATAATTAGGATTAGTATGGCCGCTTTGGGCTTTTGGGGAAGGCCCCCTGCGGTTTGACTTATTCAATGGAAAAGACCCAATTTTGAAAAGAAGGAGGTGTGTTCGCAACTTATGGAATTTAATACGTTAAGCCTCATCCTTTGCATCGCAATGATCGTGGTCGGCGTGATCTGTTTCCTTATCGGTGTGACCTATCGCAAAAAGGTCGCGGAGAAGGAAATCGGAAGCGCCGAAGAAGAGGCCCGCCGCATCATCAACGAGTCCATCAAGGGCGGCGAGAACAAAAAGCGCGAGATGCTGCTCGAAGCAAAGGAAGAAATCCATAAATCGCGTACCGAATACGAAAAAGAAGTAAAAGAACGCAGAAGCGAAATCCAGAAGCAGGAGCGCAGACTCCAGCAGAAGGAAGAGTCGCTCGACAAGAAGATCGACCTTCATGAAAAGAAGGAAGACGAGCTGGCTAAGAAGGTTGCCAACATCCAGGCGCAGCAGGAAGAGGTCGCAAGCCTCAAGCGCAGCCAGATGGAAATGCTGGAAAAGATCTCCGGTCTGACCCAGGACGAGGCCAAGGCCTACATCCTCAAGGGCGTGGAGACCGAGGTCCGGCACGAGACAGCCGTCAAGATCAAGGAGATTGAGCAGCAGCTCAAAGACGACGCAGACTCCCTGGCAAGAGAAATCATCACCACCGCCATCCAGCGCTGCGCGGCAGACCATGTGGCAGAAGCGACGGTTTCCGTTGTGCCGCTGCCGAATGACGAAATGAAGGGCCGCATCATTGGCCGCGAGGGCCGCAACATCCGCACGCTTGAGACCATCACGGGCGTCGATCTGATCATCGACGACACGCCCGAGGCAATCACCGTTTCGTCCTTCGATCCCGTGCGCCGCGAGATTGCGCGTCTGGCGCTTGAAAAGCTCATCGCCGACGGCCGCATCCATCCGACCCGCATTGAGGATATGGTGGAAAAGGCGCGCCGCGAGGTCGACCACACCATCAAGGTTGAAGGCGAGCGGGCGAGCTTCGAGACGGGCGTGCACAATCTGCATCCCGAGATCATCAAGCTCCTGGGCCGCCAGAAGTACCGCACATCCTACGGCCAGAATGTTCTGAATCACTCCATCGAGGTTGCACACATCGCGGGTCTGCTCGCAGGCGAGCTCGGCGTGGATGTGACGCTTGCCAAGCGCGCAGGTCTGCTGCATGACCTCGGCAAGGCCGTTGACCACGAGATGGAAGGCAGCCATGTCCAGCTGGGCGTGGAGCTTGCCAAGAAGTACAAGGAAAGCCCCGTTGTTATCAACGCCATCGAGGCGCACCATGGCGACGTGGAGCCGCAGACCGTCATTGCCTGCCTGGTTCAGGCGGCCGACGCCATCTCCGCCGCACGCCCCGGTGCACGCCGCGAGAACGTCGAGAACTATATCAGAAGACTTGAGAAGCTCGAAGAGCTCACAAGCTCCTTCCCGGGTGTTGAAAAGTCCTACGCCATTCAGGCCGGCCGCGAGGTCCGCATCATGGTCAAGCCCGAAGAGGTTACAGAGGACAACATGATCCTGCTGGCGCACGATCTTGCAAAGAAGATCGAAGCCGAGCTTGAATACCCCGGCCAGATCAAGGTCAACGTCATCCGCGAGACCAAGGCTGTCGAGTACGCAAAATAAGTAAAAAATCCTCAACCGAAAGGTTGAGGATTTTTTTGACGGGATGGCAGCAAAGCTGTCAACGGCTGGCCTGTCCGGCCGGAAGCCGCCGGATAAAATAGATTTTGATTTTACTTTGCCGTTTTCGGATGGTGAAACGCTACGAGGTTAGTATAATTTACACTTTACGCATGCTGAATCAGATTCCAGAACGCGTCGGCGGTCGGCGCAAGAAGGCTGTCTGGATATTCGTAGTCCCTGGTGTGCAGCGGCGCGTAATTTTCGCCTGCGCCGATGCCGAAAAATGCGCCGGGAATCTTCAGAAGATAATGGCCGAAGTCCTCGCTCCAGCGCATCGGAACGTCCAGCAGCTGCCCATGGCAGAGCGAGAGCACCTTCTGCGCGCAGGCGGGATCGTTTTCCGTCGCGGGGAAGACGTCCTGCTCTTCAAAGCAGAAGCCGAGCGAGGCTTCCTCCGCGAGCGCCTTCGCGCAGCCGAGAACGGCGGTTCGGAGTGTTTCCAGATCTGCATTGTGCTCGGCGCGCAGCGTCAGCCAGAGCTCCGCCTGCGCGCAGGCCGCGCCGAAGGCTTTTTCGCCGAGCTCGGCGCCGATGACGGTGCAGAGCGTCATACCGGTGTAATGCGCCGGGTCGGCGAGTTCCGGCAGCGCGCAGAGAAGCTTTCCGACGGCAAGCGCCGGGTTATTGCCGTTTTCGGGGTAGGCTGCGTGTGTGGGCGCGCCCTGGAAGCGGAGCGTCACGCCGCGCGAGGCGCAGGCAAACGTGCCGGGCCGGGTATAGACAACGCCTTCCGGGAAGCCCGGCAGGTTATGAAGACCGTAGATTTCCGCGACGCGCTCTTTTTCAAACAGCTCGCAGCAGGGCACCGCGCCCGCGCCGGTTTCCTCGGCGGGCTGGAAGAGCAGGAAAACGTTCCGGCCCACGTGCTGTCCCTCCAGAAGCAGCGCCGCGGCGCAGAGGCCGGCCGCATGGCCGTCATGGCCGCAAAGATGCGCCGCGCCGCCGTCCACGGTCGCCAGAGCGTCATAGTCTGCGCGCAGGGCAAGGGCGGGCTTTATGGGATTTTCTTCGCGGTGCGCGGCATAGAAGCCATCGCCGCAGGGCTGAAGCTCCAGCGTCGTGTGCGCGTGCAGAAATTCCTGCATCAGCGCCTTTGTCTGTGTCTCCTGCCCCGAGCGCTCCGGGCAGGCATGCAGTGCGTGGCGGAGGTCCTCAATCAGCCGGAGCTGTTCGTTTGTCATATCCCTCTTCCTTTCTGAAAAGCGGGCAGACGGTTTTCCGTCTGCCCGCAATATATATGGATTTGTGTTTGCTCAGATGTACTGCTGCGTGTTTACATCGATGATGCCGCGCGTGGTGATGCGCAGCGTCGGAATAACCGGCAGGGCCATGAAGCTGAGCGTCATGAACGGGTCGATGCCGCGGCTGACGCCGAGGCCAAAGGCGGCGGCCTTTGCCGCTTCGAGCTCCTCATTCATCTTCGTCAGCGGCTCGTCAGACATAATGCCGGCAATTTCCAGCACGACGCTTGCAAGCACTTTGCCGTCTTTGACGACGACGATGCCGCCGTGGTGCTCGACGATGTAGTTGGCGGCGAAGGCCATATCAGCCGAGTTGGTGCCGACGACAATGATGTTGTGCGAGTCGTGGGAGATAGAGGTCGCAACCGCGCCGCCCTTGAGGCCGTAGCCCTGGATGTAGCCCAAGCCGATGTGACCGGTATTTTTGTGGCGCTCAACGACGGCAATCTTGAGAATGTCCTTCTCCAGATCCACGTGGTCGGCGTAGCCGTTGTCGGTTGTGACGATCTCGCCGGGAATCATGCCGATGACGCCGCGCTGCCGCGCGTCGCGGAAGTCATCTTCCGTGAGATGACGGACGTGGAAGGTGTCGTGCGCGCGCTGCTCCAGATACTCCTCAATCGCGGGCGCGGGGAAGTCCTTGAGCACGCCGTTATTATAATACAGCTCGCCCTTTTTGAAAACCATCTGGACATTAAAATCTTTGAAATTATCGATGATCGCAAAGTCGGCCAGATACCCGGGAGCAATGGCGCCGCGGTTATTGAGCAGGAAGTAGCGCGAGGCGTGGTGGCAGGCAACCTTGACGGTCAGAATCGGGTCTGCGCCGTATTTATTGATGGCCTCGCGGCAGATATAGTCAATGTGGCCCTTTTCAAGCAAGTCATTCGGATGTTTGTCGTCGGTGCAGAACATGCAGCGTTCGGCGTACTGCGGGGTCAAAAGCCCGGCCAGAGCCTCCAGATTCCGGGCCGCGGTGCCCTCGCGGATCATAATGAACTGGCCGCGCTTGAGCTTTTCCAGCGCGTCTTCCATCGTTGAGCACTCGTGGTCAGAGTAAACGCCGGCCGCGACATAGGTGTCCAGATCTTTTCCGACAAGGCCCGGCGCGTGGCCGTCGATTTTCTTGTGGTGAGCCTGCGCGGCGACGATCTTGGAGACGACCTCCGCGTCGTTGTGAATGACGCCGTAGGAATTCATCATCTCGGCCAGACCCTGGACTCTCGGGTAGTCATAGAACGAATCGATGGCGCGGTAGTCAAGGTTTGCGCCCGACTCGTCCATCGGCGTTGCCGGAACGCAAGACGGGAGCATAAAGCGCACGTCGATGGGAAGACCTTCTGTCGCCTGGAACATGTAGTCAATGCCGTCGGTGCCCATGACGTTTGTGATTTCGTGGGGGTCGGTGATGACGGTTGTTGTGCCGTGCGGCAGTGTGGCTCGGACAAATTCCTTTGGGCTGACCAGACTCGACTCCAGATGGATGTGTGCGTCGACAAAGCCGGGGCAGACAATCTTGCCGGTCATATCGTATTCGACCTCTCCGTCATACTGGCCGAGACCGACGATCAGCCCGTTGGCGCAGGCGATGTCGCAGGTGTTCAGCTCGTTGGAGAATACATTGACAAACGTCGCGTTTTTCAGAACCAGATCGGCCTTTTTCCGGCCGGAGGCGGCTTCAATGACCTTCTGCTTCTTCAGAAGCTTTCTCTGGATTTTTCCTGCGTAGCTTTCAGTTGGGACGGCCATAGTGCATCTTCCTTTCTTGACTCTGCGTGGGCGTGTATCTGTGTGATCTGCATTAAGTACAGCTTAACACTGGTATTAGCACAAATTATACTATTGCTTTTCGGAATTGTCCAGCCCTTTTTGGCCCGGGCGCAAAAATTTACGGATGGCGAACAAGCGGCTGTACAGGGCGCGGAAAATGTGCTATGCTGGGTTCGGATTTTGGAGGCGATGGAATGAAGCTTTTGATGCATATCTGCTGTGCGCCGTGCGCGAATCTGCCGATTGACGTTTTACGGGCTGACGGGATTGATCTGACCGGCTACTGGTATAACCCGAACATTCACCCCTTTACCGAGTACCGCGCGCGCAGAAACTGTCTGCAGGAATATGCAAAGACGATTGAGCTGCCGCTTCTGGTGCGCGATGACTACGGCCTTCGCCCGTTTGTGCGGGCGGTTGCCGAGGATATTGCGGGCCGGTGCGTCAAGTGCTATGAAATGCGGCTGTTTGAGGCCGCGCGCATGGCAAAAGAGGGCGGCTTCGACGCGTTCACGTCTTCCCTTTTCATCAGCCCCTATCAGCAGCACGAGCTCATGCGCGACGTCGCTTACCGCGCGGGCGAGGAATACGGCGTGCAGTTTTATTATCAGGACTTCCGTCCCCTGTTCCGCGACGGCCAGACAAGGGCCAGAGAGCTCGGATTTTATATCCAGAAATACTGCGGCTGCGTCTTTTCCGAGCAGGAGCGCTACCAGAAGCCGTCGAGAATTATTCCGTAAAAAAGTCTCTGCATCGTTTGATACAGAGACTTTTTTGTTATTTCTCCCCTGCCAGTTCCCGGATCACATCGTCGGTCCCATAAGGAAATTCCGCTTGTTCAAGCAGCTCAAGATACGGCGTGGGGTCCGCGCCTTCTTCCATTGCGGCCCGGAAAGCATCGAAGTCTTCGCAGGTATACACTGCGCCGGAAATGCGGTCTTCCCCTAACATCACGACCGTGCCGTTTTGGAAATCGAGGTAGTAGGCGGGGGCGGGGAGGGCGTCGATTGGCATGAGGTCTTCTATGCCGCAGATGACCTCGATGCGTTTGGCATCCTTGCCTGTGAGCGTGTGGCTGCGCCAGCCGTTGGCATCCTTCTGATACATCGTGATGCTGGCGCTTGCAAACGAGTAGGCGGGCGCGCTGGCGGCGGATTCATCTTCCCAGCTCGGATCTTCATAGTACGTGCCGAGCGAAATGCTTGTGACCACGTCATTTTCAATCAGGATATGCAGATGCACATGACCGGCCTCAAATACAACCGCGCTCAGCGCGCCGTCCGGTCCGTTGTACTGAACCTGCGCGTCCGGGTAAGCGGCAAGCACGTCGTCTGCGCTGCTGCCGTTACGGATGCCGGTGGGAAGCGCCCAGTCGCTGGTGCCGAACGTCATGATTTCGTCCAGAACAAGCCCGTCTCCCACGTCGGCAAAACGGAGCAATACATCACAGATATAATCCGGATCATTGCTCAGATTGTACGCCCAAGTCGCATAGCGGTAATCGCCCTTGTCCGTGCAGACATAGAACTCGCCGCGGTCCTCCTTGGGCGCGCCCAGAATCGAGCGCACGTCCGCAGACGGCATACCGAGTTTCACGGGACCGAGTGTCGTGTCCAGAAGCTCCTGCGCAAGCTCTGCGTCATAGACTGCACCGGCGCACTCTGCCTCGGTGTCATTGCGCGGACCGGAGCCTGCCTCCCCGGCTCGTGCTTCTTCCGCAGGCGCTTCATCGGCGGCTTCTTCGGTCGTTTCCTCTGTCGCCTCCGGCGCTTCGGCAGGCGACTCCTGCGCGCTGGCCGATGCTGTATCCATGGTCATGGTCGCGGTCTTCGCCGCGTTTTCGCTCTTCATGCCCCAGAGCGGAAGCTTTGACGCAAGGCCGATCACGAGCGCGCAGCACGCGGCCAGCGCCGCCCATTTGAGCCATAGGACGTTTGCTTTCTGCTTTTCAACCGGCGCATCGGCACGCTGAATTAGATCATCGCCCACAAAGCCGATGGCCCGGAAAAGCTTTTCCTGTTGTTCCCGCTTCGTCATACGGCAATGCCCTCCTTCTGCAGGAAATTTCGGAGCTGCTCGCGCGTGCGGAAGAGCATCGACTTGACCGTGTTTTCCTTCATCGTGTAGCGTCCGGCGATCTGTGCAATGGACTCGGCGTACCAGTACCGGCGCAGAAAGAGGCTGCACTGCTTTTCCGGAATCGTGCGCAGAAAACGGTCAATCGCCTGCCCCAGCTCGCGTTCGTCCATCGTCTGTTCTACATTCGATTTTGCCGGGACGCACTCGGAGAGCTCGTCGAGCGCCGCCGGGAAGCTGTCCCCGCCGCGTTTTTCCGCGCGCGCGGCCTTGTAGCGGTCGAGCGATAGGTTGCGCGTGATCCGGCCCAGGAACGCGGACAGAACAGACGGCCGCTGCGGCGGCATCGCGTTCCACGCGCGAAGCCAGGTGTCGGACACGCACTCTTCGGTATCCTCTAAATTTTTCAGAATATTATGCGCAATCGCGCGGCAGTAGCTGCCGTATTTGCTGTCGGTCTCCTGTACGGCCTGCTCCGACCGGGCCCAGTACAGGTCAATGATCTGGGAATCTTCCATGACAGTCTCCCTTCTTTTCTATCTGTTTATCAAGACGCAAAAATTTTCATATGGTTGCACGCCGCTTGCTTTTTTTCATTGTAGCATAGTCAAAAAGAAAGCGAAATGGTATAATCAAAGAAAACACGAGGAGGAATGCGGTATGGAGCTTCGAGTGATGGCGGTTGGAGATGTGGTCGGCACGCCGGGCCTTTGCTGCCTGGAAAAGCATCTGCGGGGACTGAAAAAGCTGCACGGAATTGATTTTTGCGTCGTAAACGGCGAGAACGCCAGCGGCGTCGGCCTCACGCCGCAGCAGGCCGAGCGCATCTTTTCCGCCGGAGCGGATGTCATTACGCTCGGGAACCACACGTGGAACCGGCGGGAAATCTGTCCGTATCTGGATGAGTGCGGCTATATCCTGCGGCCGGCCAATTTTCAGCCGAGTCTTCCCGGACGAGGCTGGGGCGTATTTGAAACGAGCGCGGGGCCGGTCGCGGTTGTGAACCTGATCGGGCGGTGCAATATGGACTTCGGCCCGGACAATCCGTTCCGCGTGGTCGATAAGATTCTGAAGGATGTTGGGAAAATGCCAGTTTTCGTGGACTTTCACGCGGAGGCGACGAGTGAAAAGCTCGCGATGGCATACTATCTGGACGGAAAAATTTCTGCGCTCTGGGGCACGCATACGCATGTGCCGACGGC
>CAKUCT010000070.1 GCA_934643765.1 uncultured Oscillospiraceae bacterium | reverse complement strand
TGTATAAATATTCACTTTTGGGGACTAATCACATGATTTCGAGTCAGGGCCGTTATAACCACTTCGATACCACTCCATACGCAGCCAAGCCGCGCCTGACTACCCTAGCATTATACCAGCCGTCCGGCATAAAATCAAGCGTTTTTCAGACTTTTTCCTTCCCGGGCACAGCCTTTGCGCCAATATGACAGATTCGGCCGTCAAAGCGCCGTTAAGCTTTCAGTCTTTGTTTGTGTGATTCTGAAAAAATACTTCCGCCGTTTTGTCGCGGCTGGCGAATTTTTTCCGTCTTCAGAAAATTATATTGTATCCGACAAGACCGCCCCGTATACTGAAATTGTCCCCGCAGTTCTTCTGCGGCGAGCAGATGAAAAAGAAGAAAGCATAAGAGAGGAGTAATTTATGGAAATCCAAACTGGCGCTCTCGTTGTCGTCGCCGTATACATGATCGGCATGCTGCTGGTCGGTTACATCGTCGGCAAGGTCAACATCAAAAGCAGTGCGGACTACATGGTTGCCGGGCGGCGAATGGGTCTGTTCATGGTCGCGTTCTCGCTTTCCGCCAATAACATCGGCGGCGGCTGCACCACCGGCCTTGCGCAGAAGGCCTTCGGCTCCTGGGGTATCAGTGCCGTCTGGTACGTCCTGGCCGCGTCCATCGCGATGATACCGCTGGCCTATTTTGCCCCGAAAATCCGCAAAACCATGGCTATCACCATTCCGGAGGTTGTCGGCCGCCGCTTTGGTAGGTTCTCCAGCAACTTCACCGCCGTTCTGAGCGTCCTGTCGCTGTTCTGCCTGACCTCGTCTCAGATCGCGGCCTCCGGCGGCGTCATCAACGCCCTTATTCCCTCGATTCCGCTGAATGTCTGCCTGCTGCTGGCGGGCTTTGTCACCATCTTCTACACCACCTTCGGTGGCATGATCGCAGACCAGGTTTCTGATCTCATTCAGTTTGCCATCATTCTTGTCGGTCTGGCCATTGCCACGCCGATTGTTCTCAAGCATGCCGGCGGCTGGGCCGCAATCTCGGCGGCGCTGCCTGGGGAAAAGCTCAACATGACGCAGATCGGCTGGGCCTCCATCATCGGCTACATCTTCAACTATTTCTGCACCTTCCTCTGCGGCCCGGAAATGGTCTCCCGGTTTGAGACCTGCAAAGACGAAAAGACCGCCAAGAACGCCGCGTTCTTCTCCGCCGTTCTCATGGCTGCCATGTCCCTGTTCCCGACGCTTCTGGGGCTTGCCGCGTTCGCGCTTAAAGAGCAGCTGCCTGCCATCGCGGAAAACGGCTCCAACGCCATGATGGTCGTCACGGGCGCTTATGCTCCGGGCTTTGTCACGGGCCTGATCTCCGCCGCCATCATCTGCGCGACGATGTCCTCCGCCGACTCGAATCTTCTGTGCATGTCCACGATGATCATCAACGACCTGTATCCGGGCCTCGGCGGCAAAAAGACGCTTACAGACAGCCAGACCATCTTCTGGACGCGTGTGTGCAATGTTCTGACAGCACTTGTCGCTATGGGCATCTCGCTGCTCGGCGTGTCGATTGTCGCCATGAACACCTTTGCCTTCGGCATCCGCTGCGCAGGTCCGTTTGCCGCCTACGGTCTCGGTCTGGCCGTCCCGAAGGCAACCAAAAATTCCGGTATTCTTTCGATCATCACCGGCACGGTCGCCTTCTGCATCTGGCAGAAGCTCGGAGACGGCGCAACCATTTTCTATCTGATGCCGGTCGTCTTCGGAAGCCTTGTCAGCGTGATCACCTTCTTCGTCGTCAACTGGATTGAGTGGGGCCGCGGCGTCGCACCTGCACCGTCGGCGTATCTCGATGAGGAAGTTGCAAAATAATCTGCGTATACAAAGGGCAGACCTATAAGGCCTGCCCTTTTGTCGTCAAAATAGCGTATACTTTTTCCCTTGAAATACAAAACAGCCATTGCAAATCCCCGGCTGCAGTGTTATAGTATGGCCGTGCCGCGAACGTTGTTCCCGGCACTTACTTTCACTTCTGGAGGTTTTCCGCCATGCGCAACGCTCCGACTGACATGACGCGCGGCAATCTGTGGAAGCAGATGCTGCTGTTCAGCCTGCCGCTGATGGCTTCCAATCTGTTACAGGTTTTATTTAATATGTCCGATATCGCGGTCGTCGGCCAGTTCGCGGGTTCTCACGCACTCGGCTCCGTCGGCTCCACATCGATCGTCGTCACGCTCTACACCGGCTTTCTCATCGGCATGGGCGCCGGTGTCAATGTTCTGACGGCGCGCTTTCTCGGCGCGCGGGAGGATGCTTCCGTCCGGCAGACGGTCAGTACCGCCTCTGTCGTCTGTCTGACACTGGGCGTCATCCTGATGGCGCTGTGCTTTACCATGGCCAAGCCGCTTCTGACGCTGCTCGGCACAAAGGACGAGCTGATTGACGGCGCAATCTTGTATCTGCGGATCTACGCCTTCGGCCTTCCGGCCACGGCGCTTTACAATTTCGGCAGCGCCGTTCTGACCGCGGCGGGCGACACCCGCAGGCCCTTAATGTTTCTGGCCATCGCGGGCGTTCTGAACATCTGCCTGAACCTATTTTTTGTCATCTTCTGCAAAATGGCAGCTGACGGCGTTGCGCTGGCGACCATTCTTTCGCAGTATGTTTCGATGATCCTGGTGCTGCGCGTGCTGCTGCGCTCACAGGACGTGTACCGCCTGAGCTTCCGGGATTTCCAGCTCCGCGCGGACAAGGCGCAGCAGATTCTGGCGCTGGGCATTGCCTCCGGCCTGCAGCATGCCATCTTTTCGATTGCAAACCTCTTCATCCAGTCGGCGGTCAACACCTTCAGCGCCGCCGTAGTCGAGGGCAACTCCGCCGCCGCCAACGCGGACGCGCTGGTCTTTGAGGTCATGGCCGCGGTCTATACCGGCTGCTCCACCTTTGTCAGCCAGAACTACGGCGCGCAGCAGAAGCAGCGGATCCTGAAAGCCTACGGCATCAGCACCGCCTACTCCTTTGGCGTCGGCGCGGTGCTTGGTCTGGGACTCATGTTCTTTGGAGATGCCTTTCTGCATCTGTTCACCCCGGATCCGGAGGTCATCGCCGCGGGCATGGAAAAGCTCCATATTATGGGCTGGAGCTATGCGTTCTCTGCGTTCATGGACAATACGCTGGCAGCCTCCCGCGGGCTTGGCAAGAGCGCAGTGCCGATGGCAATCGTCATTCTCGGTTCGTGCGTGTTCCGTGTCATCTGGGTCTATACGATCTTTGCCATGTTCCACACGCTGACATCCTTGTATCTGCTGTATATCTTCTCGTGGTCCATTACCGCCGTGATGCAGATCATCTACTTCTCCCACTGCTATAAAAAGCAGACCGCCGGATGGCCGGCAGATGCAGCATTGTCGTAAGCCTGCAGCAAAGTTTTTCCGATGCGATATAAAAATCCCGAAGGCAAATATGCCTTCGGGATTTTGTTATGTTTTTTTGATGAACTGCTCGCCGCATTTCGGGCAGCGGATATTGATCCGGCCCTTACCGCGCGGCACGCGCACCACCTGACGGCAGCGCGGGCAGGTAAAGTACCGGTTCTGCCGGTCCTTCAGGCGGGTAAAAAAGCGCTGGAACGCGGCGTTTTCCCGGCGTCTGGCTTCAATGTTTCTGGAATAGATCCGGAAAATCGACCAGATCAGCGGCACATAGGCCAACGTATTGAACACGACCATCCACGGCGCTAAATACCGGCTTCCGATGCTGCCAAGTAAAATCAGAATCACTGCCAGAAGCAGCAGCCATTTGTTCAGAGCGTCAGAGCCGTAACGGCCATACATGAACCGCCGCAGCGCATCGCCCAATTTCTGAAACATGATAGTGCCTCCGTTTTCTGTAATCATCTGTTATTCATTATACTGTTCTGATACAGGCTTTACAAGAAACGGCGGGGATTGTTTATAAAAAGTTTACGCTTTGCAAGACTTTTTCCGAATCCTGCAACGATTGCGGCGCTACTGCGTTTGCAAAATGACCAGCGGAATTTCCGGGCGGTTCAAAATCCGGACGGGAAGGCGGCGGCTGCCGCCAAGGCCCCGGCTGACGACCATCGCCGTTTCTCCGCTGCGGCAAAGGCCCTGCGTGTCCTTGGGGAAGAGCTCATAATGCGTGCCGAAGACCGCCCCGATGCCCGGCAAGCGCACCACGCCGCCGTGCGCGTGACCGCTGAGTACCAGCTGCACGCCGAGCGCCGCGAACTGCTCAAGCTGATCGTTGCGGTGGCAGAGCATGAGGATGTACGCGTCCTGCCCTTCCTGCTTCCGGATTTCATGCACGAGCTGCGCGGGTGTTTTCTGATCTGCCGGTCCGTTCGGATCGTCGACACCGGCAAGAATGATCGTGTCGCCGCCCCGCGTGAGCCTGCAATAGGTGTTTTGCAGGCGTGTGACGCCGGTTTTCTGAAGCAATTCGAAAAATTCTTTCCGGTTTTTCATCCGCCACTCATGGTTCCCCGTCACATAGACGCAGGGCGCAATGGCCGTGAGCTTGGGCAGCAGCTTCTCCAGCTGCGCAAGATCGGTATACTCATCGGCAATGTCCCCGGCCAGCGCGATCAGCTCCGGCTTCGCCTCGCGCAACACCGATAACAGCTGCGATTGCTCTTTACCGAACCGGCGGCCGTGAAGATCGGTCAGCAGCGCGACGCGAAAGCCATCAAACCCGGACGGCAAACGCCCGGAGGCCACAGAAACCGGCGTCAGCCCGACCGTAAAATTATCCCACCAACACATTCCCGCCAGCAGCGCCGCCAGCGGCAAAATCCGCCAGGATATGCGCCTGCGGCCGCTCCTCTTTTCCATATTCCAGCCTCCTTGCCGCAATTTTGAATAGTTTAGCACAGCCGCCGCTCAAAGAAAAGAATTTTCTGCCGTCCATTTTTGCGAATTTTCCACAATTCTTTTCTTGCCGCGCCCCATTTTCCCGCTTTTTTATTGTGATATGCGCGCCATGATGCTATAATGATAAGAAAAAAACAGATAGATGGATGTGTATCTCAAGTGAAGTACGGAACCTGGACGGTATCGTCCTACGACCCGGCCGCGGCAGAGCAGCTGCACCGGGCCGGGTGGTCGCCGATTACGGCCGCGGTGCTCTGCAGCCGCGGCTATGACACCGTGGACGCCGCCAAAGCATTTTTATCGGTCAATACTCCGTTATCAAGTCCCTTTTCCCTGCTCGACATGGACAAGGCCGCTGCGCGCGTCAAAAAAGCGCTGGAGCGGCGCGAGCATATCTGCGTATTCGGCGACTACGATGTCGACGGCATCACGGCCACGTGCCTGCTGACAGAATTTCTGCGCAAGCGCGGCGGCCATGTGACAAGCTATATCCCTGCACGGCTGGAGGAGGGCTACGGGCTCAATGAAATTGCCGTGCGTGCGCTGCACGCGCAGGATGTGAAGCTCATCATCACGGTTGACTGCGGCATCACCGCCAACCAGGAAGCCGAGCTCTGCCGCGCGCTTGGCATGGATCTTGTCATCACCGACCACCACGAGTGCAAGTCCGATCTGCCGCAGGCCATTGCGGTGGTCGACCCGCACCGCAAAGATCAGCCCGCCCCCATTCTGGAGATGGCGGGCGTCGGCGTTGCTTTCAAGCTTGCCGCCGCGCTCTCGGGTGATCAGGAGGCGCTGCTGGATGAATACTGTGACCTTCTGTGTCTCGGCACTGTCGCGGATGTCATGCCGCTCACGGGCGAAAACCGGGCCATGGTCTGGCGGGGACTGCAAGCGCTGGCCAACCCCAAGCGCGTGGGGCTTGCCGCGCTGATGGCCGAGTGTGGCGCGCTGCGCCCGCCCATTACGGCTGGAACCATTGGCTACACGCTCGCGCCGCGCATCAACGCCGCCGGGCGCATGGGCCATGTAGAAATCGCGACGGAGCTGTTTCTCACAACAGACGCCGCGCGCGCCGTGGAACTGGCAAGCCAGCTGTGTAAGCTCAACCGCAAGCGGCAGGACGTGGAAAGCGGAATTTACCG
This sequence comes from uncultured Oscillospiraceae bacterium, assembly GCA_934643765.1. Lineage (GTDB taxonomy): Bacteria > Bacillota > Clostridia > Oscillospirales > Oscillospiraceae > CAG-170. The sequence goes on along the minus strand of CAKUCT010000070.1, from coordinate 2,700 downwards.
GCAGGCTGTTTCGATGCTGCCGGCCGGCAAAGCGCCGAAGGCCATCGTCCTGGCCGACGAGACATGGCACCAGGGTGTGGTCGGCATTGTCGCTTCGCGCCTTGCCGAAGAGTACAGCTGTCCGACGTTTCTGATCTGTCTGGACGGCGACAAGGGCAAAGCCTCCTCCCGCTCCTACGGCGGTTTCAATTTGTTTGCCTCGCTGGAGCAGCTGTCCGATCTTCTGGAGAGCTACGGCGGGCACGAGCTTGCCGCCGGCTTTACCATCCGGCGCGACCAGATTGACCGGTTCCGCGAGCAGATTCTACAGCTGACAGACGCGTTTTCCCGCTCGCCGGAATGCAATCCGGCGCTGCGGATCGACTGTGAAATTCCGCCGCAGCTGCTCACGGTACAAAATGTGCAGCAGCTCGACGAGCTGGAGCCCTGCGGCGCAGGATGCCCGCGGCCGGTTCTGTATTTCCGCAGTCTGACGGTCACAGAGCTGACCGAAGTCGGCGGCGGAAAGCATCTGCGGCTGCGGCTAGCCGGAAACGGCTATCATTTCAACGCCATCTTTTTTTCCACCACCGCGCGGCTTGCCGCTGTGGCGCCGGGCGATGTGGTGGATATCGCCTATACCCCGCAGATCAACGAATACCGCGGCCTTCGCACGGTGCAGTTGAATCTGCTCGACATCCGTCCGGACGAGCAGGCCAGGACCAGACTCAAGGCCGGGAAAGCACTCTACCGCCGCCATGTGCAGGGCCAGGCGCTGTCTTCTCAGGAGGCAGAGAGCCTTCTTCCGCAGCGGCAGGATTTTGTCGCGGTCTGGCGCTATCTGACCGCCAACGCGCAGGACGGCGTCGTCTGCGAGGAGTTTGGCTGTCTGGCACGGAAGATCACGCGCTTCGCGGGCTTTGCGTGCAGCGGCGGAAAAATCCGCGTATGTCTGGATATTTTTCAGGAGCAGGGGCTCTTGCAGCTTGAGCAGCGGCCAAAGCTGCTTGCCATCCGGCTGACCAGCGACGGCCGCAAGGTCGATCTGGAGCAAAGTCCCATTCTCCTTCATCTCAAAGAGCAAAAGGCAGGAACCTAAATGGAAACAAGAGAAGAACACTATGCCTCGATGATGCAGGCCGTGAAGCGCTACGCGCCGTCGGCCGATCTTGAAGAAATCCAAAAGGCATTTGAATACGCCGACCGCAAGCACAAAAACCAGCTGCGCAAGTCCGGCGAGCCCTATATCATCCACCCGCTGGCGGTGGCGGAGATTGTGGCGGAAATCGGTCTGGACACGGACGCGATTGTCGCTGCGCTGCTGCACGACTGTCTGGAAGACACCGACGCAAGCTTCGACGAAATTTCCCATATGTTCGGCCAGACTGTGGCCGAACTCGTGGAGGGCGTCACGAAGCTGACCCGTGTGCAGTATTCCACCACCGAAGAGCAGCAGATGGAAAATCTGCGCAAGATGTTCATGGCCATGTCCAAGGACATCCGCGTGATTCTGATCAAAATCGCAGACCGGCTGCACAACACGAGAACGCTGCAGTACCAGACGCCCGCCAAGCAGATTTCCAAGTCTATGGAGACCATGGAAATCTACGCGCCGCTGGCGCACCGGCTTGGCATGCAGAAGATCAAGTGGGAACTCGAGGACGTGTCGCTGCAGTATCTCGACCCGGAAGGATACCAGCAGATCATCGACTATCTGCATGAAAACGAAGCCAGCGCGCAGAACTTCATGAACGCCATCCAGTCCAAAATCACAGACCGGCTGGCTTCCGTCGGTATCCACGGCTCAATCTACGGAAGAGTCAAGCACACCTACTCCATCTACCGCAAGATGCGCGCGCAGAATAAGACGATCGACGAACTGTATGATCTGTACGCCTTCCGCGTAATTGTGGACAACATCGCCGACTGCTACAACGTCCTCGGCCACATCCACGATCTGTTCAACCCCATTCCGGGCCGGTTCAAGGACTATATTTCAACGCCGAAGCCCAACATGTATCAGTCGCTCCACACGACCGTCATCGGCTCACAGGGCATTCCCTTTGAGGTGCAGATCCGCACCTGGGAAATGCACCAGACGGCGGAATACGGCGTTGCGGCGCACTGGAAATACAAACAGAACGTCGGCGAGGGCTCGGAAAAGGAATTTGAGTGGGTCCGGCGGCTTCTGGAAAACCAGCAGGATACAGAGGCCGACGACTATATCCACTCACTCAAGGTCGACATGTTTGACGATGAGGTCTTCGTCTTTACCCCGAAAGGGAAGGTCATGAGCCTGCCGTCGGGCTCCACCCCCATCGACTTTGCCTACGCCATTCACTCCGCCGTCGGCAACACCATGATCGGCGCGAAGGTCAACAACCGCATCGCAAGCTACGATCAGGTGCTGCACAACGGCGACATTGTCGAGGTGCTGACGTCGAAATCGGCAAAGGGACCGAGCCGCGACTGGCTCAACATCTGCCGGTCCAATCAGGCGCGCATCAAGATCAAGCAGTGGTTCAAGCGCGAAAAGCGCGACGAGAATATCATCCGCGGCAAGGCAAGCTTTGAATCCGAGCTGCGCCGCATCGGCATCAACCCCGAGATCATTCAGTCCGAGGAAGTGCTGCCGCTGGTTCTCAAGAAAGTCAGCTTCGACTGTCTGGACGATATGTATGCTGCCATCGGCTTCGGCGGTCTGACTGCCATCAAGGCGGT
>CAKUCT010000069.1 GCA_934643765.1 uncultured Oscillospiraceae bacterium | reverse complement strand
GATGACGGGGGAGTCAACGCCGCCGACGAAGCCGACGACTGCATCCTCGTTGATGTTGGGGATGCTGGTGTCAACGGTCATGCAGGCCGCGTAGACGCCGATCAGATAGCCCATGTCGTTCTGACGGTAGGACAGGTTGACGACGTTCTGGTTCTCGCCGACATAGGTGGTGTCGTCAAAGATGGCGTACAGCTGATCGGGATACTGCGTAGCAACTTCCTTCAGATAGTCAGGCATCTGGTAGGTGCCGCAGATAATCAGATCGTAGCCGCCGTCTTCGGAGACGTCGTACAGCGTGGACAGCCAAGTGGGCTGGTCTTCGTCGGTGCCGCCCATCTCGATGGTGACATAGTCGATGCGGCCGGCGGCCTTCAGCTCAGCCAGGCCAGCTTCAGCGGAGTCAAAGAAGGACTTGTCGCCGAGGTTGCCGTTGACGAGGTAAGCGACGTTGTAAACCTTGCCTTCTTCGGCGGGTTCTGTGGTCGTTTCTTCTTCGGCAGCGGGCTCGGTGGTCTCTTCGGTGGTGGTCGGTTCGGTTGGGGTCTCTTCCGTCGTGGTATTAGCAGCGGGCGCGTCGGTCTTGGCAGCGCAGGCTACCAGAGCGAATACCATGACCAGAGCCAGAAGCAGAGCAATGATCTTTTTCATTTCGGTTCCTCCATTGTATTTTTTTAATAAAATTCGTATCCGAAGATACGCTTTTATTGTACATACTTTCCTGACATATGTCAACACCAATAGCAAACGAAAATTCAGAGATGCAAAAAAATAGTTAGATTTCCGAACGCTGCTATTTGCGTCAAAAAGGTGCAGAATGTCGGAATCCAGTGAATACGCGGAAATGCCGGGTTGCAATTTTGAGACCTGCTTGGTATGATACAACCATGGAAAAGAGAATTTCTTATTATGTCAGCCGCAAGAGTCTTCTTGTCTGGCTGAGCGCGTTGGTTATGACGGCTTCGGCAGTGCTCCGCATCGCATATTCCTGTGGGAAAGGCGCAGATGCATCGACGGTGTGGTTCCAGATTGTGCTGCCGGTCGCAAGCTGTCTAATTTATGTGCTGATTCTGCTGCTGAGCGGTCAGGAGCATTTTTACCGCACAGCGGTTCCGGCGTTTTTGCTGGCAATCTACTACGGCATCCGGGTCTCCGCTGCGACGCAGAGCGTCAGTCTGCGCTTTGTGTTTTGGGTGGCGTATCTGGCGATCGCCGGATTCTATGCGGTAACGGTGTCCGGGCGCGTGCGCAACAACTGGGCGCTCGTTCTGCTGCTGGCCGCGGGGCTTGGCGTTCTGATCTATAACCACCGGCAGGCGTTTACGATGGCCGGCTGGCGGGCAGGGCGCGTGGCATTTTTGCCGGAGATTTTGTTCCTGGCCGGCGGGCTGTTTGCCGTGCTTGCCATGCAGCCGTATGCAGACGGCAAATATCACCCCACCTGGGGCGACCGGCCGGACGGGCGCAGGCTGCGGTCACTGGACCCGGTGCAGGTGGTTGCAAACTACATCATGCCGACAAGAACTGGTTCATCCAACTTTGTGCGCGATTCGGTTGAAATCACCGCCATGGAGCGTTATATCCGCGAAAAGCGGCGCGCGGGGCTGACAAGCTTCGGCATTACGCATGTGTTCCTTGCGGCCTATGTGCGCACGGTGGCAAAGTACCCGGCGCTCAACCGCTTCCTCTCCGGACAGCAGGTCTACAGCCGGGACAGCGATATCCAGTTCTGCATGATGGTCAAGGAGGATATGACTACCGAGGCACCTGAGAGCGCAATGAAGCTGCACCTGACGCCAACCGATTCGGTAGAGGATATCTATCGGAAGTTCAACGACCAGGTTGCGCGCATCAAAGAAGGCTCCGACGCGAGCGATTTTGACAAGACGGCAAAGCTTCTGTCCCTGATCCCGGGCGTGGCCTTTAAGTTTGTCGTCTGGGTTTTGAAGGTCATGGACTACTTTGGCCTGCTGCCGAAGTTCCTGCTGGAGGTCAGTCCGTTCCACGGCTCGATCTTCTTTACCTCCATGGGCTCGCTCGGCATTCCGCCGATTGTCCACCATCTGTATGATTTCGGCAACCTTCCGGTCTTCTGCGCCTTCGGCTGCAAATACCGCAAGAACGAAATTGACAACGAAGGAAATCTGGTTCAGCGCAAGTATGTGGACTTTACGGTCAACACCGACGAGCGCATCTGCGACGGGTTCTACTTTGCGACGGCACTGAAGCATATGAAACGCTTCCTGCAGCACCCCGAACGGCTGGATGATCCGCTGGATGAAGTGGTGAAGGACGTTACTTAAGAACAAAAGCAGGCTGCAAAGCAGCCTGCTTTTGTTCTATAGGAAGAAGCGCCGGGGCAATTATAAATGATCGATGGCGTGCTGAACGGCTTCGTAGAGCCTTCCGATGTGAAGGCCGTCGACGGTGCGGTGGTTGACCTCCAGACAAATGGGAAGCATCAGACGGCCGGTTTCCGCCTGATATTTGCCCCAGCCCACGCGGGGAATGCAGTCGTCGGGATCTACGCGCCGCTCGTTGGTCAAAGACAGCACCGAAAGCCAGGGGAGGCATGAAAAATAGATCAGATCGTCCCGTGCTTCCTGCGCCGCGTTGAACAGGGACTGCTGCGAAGCGGCAAGCACGGCGGCGCGCCCGGAAAAATCAGCGGGGGTTTGCCCCGCGGGAAGCGTGATGATGCGGAAGGCTTCGCTGCCGGGAGAAAGCACGGTGCAGCTTGGAATCAGCTCATCCAGAACGAACAGCCGCTTTTCCCGGATGCGGATACGAAATGCTTCTTGCTGCTCCATGCCCTTTGTCAGAAGCCAGCAGAGCGTATAATAAAAGGATATGCCGTTCTGCTTTGTATAGGCACGCAGATTTGTTACGTCAAGCGGGAACGACAGCGCGTAAAACGGCCAGTCACAGCCGGAAAACAGATGATAGATCTCACGCCGCGGCCAGGTTTCCAAATCCAGTTCGTGCATGATCAGTCCTCCTGTAAAAATGCGCCGAATTCCTGTACGGTTTTAAAATAATAATCGCAGTTTTTCCGCATGAATCGCTCGATTTCCGGCACATCGTAGGCCCAGCCCGCCGCGGCAAAATCCACGCCGGCGGCGCGCGCCATGTCAAAACCGGGCTTGAGATCGTCAAGCATCAAGAGCGCGCTTGCCGGGAGAGAAAATTCCCGCATGATCTGCTCTAGCGGCCAGGGCTCGGGCTTTCGCTGCGCGGGCGGAAGCTCCCAGCCGAAAATGGCGTCCGGCTCCGGAAGATCATTCTGGCGGTAGTCGCGCAGAATATTTTCGCGCATCGAATGCGAGACCACGGCAATCAGGCCGCCTTGTGCGCGGTGGCGCCGGAGAAGCTCCCGGATGCCGCTGAACGCCTGCGGGACACGGGGCTTGACATAGCGCTGCCAGAATTGGAACTCATATTCCAACTCCTGCTGCGACAGCCCGACTTCTTCCGTGAAAAACGGGATGATGCCGGGGTCAAAATTCTTACGGAAGTAGTCTTCGAGCGTATAATGCTTTGCCTGCGGGCGGACCTCCTGCAAAAACGCGCAGAAGCAGGGGTAGTGGATGGTGGCGGTGCTGTTTACAATGGTGTCGTCGTGGTCAAGTACCAGACAGGGATAGCGCATACTGAAATCCTCCTATTTTGACCATGATAACAGCTTTTTACGGAACGCGCAAGCCGCGGCAGGAAAAACAGAGCGAAGGCAGGCGAAAAGTTCCCGGAATTCGCGGCGCTAAATTTTTAGATTCATTTGCCAAGCGGAAAAAAGTATGTTATACTCGGAATAAGCTACAATGCATGGAGTGTATATTCACGAATGGAGGAAATCAATATGAAAAGAAGACGTCGCCAGCGCCAGAGACTTCTGATGCTGCTTGCTGCGGTGGCACTTCTGGCCATCTTGCTGATTGTGATTATTTCCAGCTGCTCCAAGAAGAATCAGACGGGCGGCATTACAGCCCAGGCATTTTCAACAGGCTCGGAGCTGCAGCTGCCGGTTTCGGCCGAGCTCAACAGCGGCGATTTTGTTTCCTACGGCGGCTATCAGTTCCAGACGACAAAAAAGCTTGCCAAGATGGCAAAGCTGATCACCAAGAACAACGAGAACGTCACGGCCACAAGCTATGACAACTCCTATGGTGCGAGCTATCTCTTTACGCGCGACACGGGTTCCGGGGTTGAGAGCTGGTGCCTGTATCAGAAGGACCCGGCGAACATCTCCAACTATTATATCTTTATGGGTGAGCACCGCGAGGTCGCGCTGGACTCCGGCACGATGGACATGCTGCTGCCGCTGCATCTGGTTTCCGACAGCTATCTGCGCGACAATATGGGAAGCCGCCTGTCTCTTGACACGGCCTATGCCTGCGGCGCGAAGGGCGCGGAGACAAGCATGCAGGAGCAATTCAAAGAATTCTACACCAGCTCCGGGCTGTACAACATGATTACGCTGGAGACCGGCTTCATCCTGACCGACAAGTCGAGCGGGCAGGAAGTGGAGTTCAGCTTTGAAGAGAATGCGGATTCCTCGTGGTTCACGCTCAAGAGCACTGTCCCGGCAGAGCCCGAGCCCTCCAGCCGCGTGCAGGTGAGCCGTGCGGATGCAGCGGACGAAGCCGTTGAGCTTCCGGAGACGGATGCGCTTACGCTCAGCAAGATTCTCATCGACGCAAATTATAAGACCGGCACGTCTGAGGCGGAATATCCCTACACGGCCAGCATGAACGGTACGGATTATCTGATTGAACTGACGTGGAAGGACGACACGTGGTCCGCCTCTGTCCAGACGGGCGAGCAGACCGCAAGACTGACCACCAAGCAGGCCTGCACCGTGGCGGCCGTCTTCGGCGCAAACCAGGTGCTGGGGCTGCAGGACGATGAGAGCGCCTGGCCGAGCGAGGCCGGAACCGTCACGCCGATGGGCACATGCATGGTGACGACGAACGATGTGAACGTCCGCTCTTCGCCTTCGACCAACAGCGGCAACAACGTTCTGATGACGATGCTTGAGAGCAGCGCTGTGGCCGTATCTGGTCAGACAGAGAACGGCTGGTATCAGATTGTTTATAACAATCAGTTCGCGTATATGAACGCGGATTATCTCAAGGCAGCCGAATAAAGCAGATAAAAAATGCCGGGCAGGGAACTGCCCGGTGTTTTGCTTTTTCTGGCGGTGCCCGCCAGGCCAGCGTTGTTCTTTTGCCGTGGCGGCAAGCGCCCGTTTTTTCTGGCATTGCATGCCAGGGCGCTGTTTTTCTCAAACCCGTTTTTTCTTGAAAAGAAAAAATGGGTTCGAGGCTCCCGTAAAAGAACCCAAAGGAAACCTTTCGAAAAGGTTTCCTCTGGACACCTTCGAAAACAAAGGGGCTGCGGCCCCTTTGAGACCCCGGGGCTGCTCGCTTGCAAGATATCCTTAATCGTTCGTAGGAGCTGATTGAGCCCTTTGGCCCCTAAGCAAAATCTGATAAAGCTACTGCGCAGCTATTTGGAGCGCGCAGACCGGCCAAGAATATAATCAGTGGTTGTGCTGTAATAATCGGCAAGCGCCAGAACAAAGCGTGTGGGAATCTCCCGCTTACCGGTTTCGTAATTGCTGTAGACGCGCTGATCAATGCCGAGAAAGGCGGCAACTTCTTTTTGTGTCAGATCGTGATCTTCGCGCAGATCGCGGAGCCTGGCATAGTACATTGTTCATCACCCGCTGGCATCATAGCCTACTATCAGATGATGGTATTGATTTTACTATCGTACGATAGTAAAATAGAGATGATGGAGGTGATACTGTGGCAGATTATCAGGCAATGTATTTAAAGCTGTTTCGGTCGGTGACAACAGCGATCGAGGAACTGGAGCAGGCCCAGCGGAACTGTGAGGAGTTGTTTGTGTCGTCGCCGGAGAACGTCTTGAACTTTCCAATGGAAAATGAATCAGAAACATCGGAATAGACAAAACATGCGAGCGCCCGGATGGGCGCCCGCATGTTTTTTGTGAAAGAGAGGAGATTTGGTGAAAGCATTTATGAAGAAACAGAGTTGCTGTTGCCTGTTCGCGGGATTTCCCGCTCACCAGCGTTCCCTGTGACTATAGGATACTTTTTTTCGGGCCCCGGGTGGTGAACAGACTGTAAACGAATCTTGAAGAATTCTTAAAGAACGTTCATAAATGCAGAGTTTTCAGGCGGGCTTCCCTCAAATATCAGCGAAAGCGCCGCGCGTAGCCGCAGCGGCGGCAGAGCGGATGGCAGAGCCGGTGCGCGGCAAAGCCCTCGCGCAGCGCGCATGCCGCCGGGGCGGAAAGAATATCAGAAAGCTCCTGTGAAAAGAGATTTCCCAGCGGGATATCGCCCTCATGATCCAGACAGCAGGGGACGACGGTGCCGTCGGACAAGACGGCAATCTGATCGCGCAGCGCGCGGCAGGTACCGCGCTCCGACTGCTCGGAAAGCGCCAGATCCGGCCAGTCGAATTTCTCTGCATAGTGCACGAACACCCGGTCACAGAGCCGGTAGCCCCAGGTGTTTTTTGTCCATGGCCGCGGGAAGACGGCCTCCAGGGCAGAAAGAATATCCCCATTCTGCGTATTTTGGCCCTTTGTCTGCGCGCCGTCCAGGTTCCAGAGGCGAAGATCGATGAGTTTCCCCGAAGCACCCGCGGCCTTCGCGAAGCGGAAGCAGCTGTCAAGATAGGCTGCAAACCCGCCCTGCTTGTTTGCTTCAAACGAGTGCAGACTGATATTGACTTTGTGCAGCGCGGGCGCGTTTAAAAGGATATCCTGCGCGGCGGGCAGCAGCGTGCCGTTTGTGGTCAGAACCACGCGGAAGCCGAGCGCTTCACAGATGGAAAGCAGCTGGTCGAGCTGCGGGTGCAGAAGCGGCTCTCCCATCACGTGCAGATAGAGATAGCCGGTATACAGCCGGAGCTTTTCCGCAAGCGTCCGGAATTCCGACGGCAGGAGCGTCCGGGCTGGGCGCCTTGTTTTGGGACAGAAGCTGCAGGCCAGATTGCAGCGGTTCGTAATTTCAAGATAGGCTCTGGAAAAACGCATGGCGCGCTCCTTTCGGTGAACTGACTCCATTGTATCACACGAGGCTGCGCTTGAACAGGCCGGGGCAATGTGCTATAATACAGAAAAACGACAAAAGGAGCGGATGGTATGGCATACGCAGAGCGCGCAAGGGAACTGTTTTTGGAGGGGTACAACTGCTGTCAGGCGGTGTTTCTGGCCTGCACGGAGGATCTGGGGCTGGACGTGGAGACAAGGGCACGCCTGGCCTCGTCCTTCGGCGGCGGCATGGGCGGCATGCGACAGGTCTGCGGCGCGGTGAGCGGAATGCTGATGGCGCTCGGCCTGCGCGAAGGGTACAGCGCGCCCGCCGACCGCGTGGGAAAGACGGCGCAGTATGAGACCGTCCGGCTGCTCTCTGACCGGTTCAAGGAGAAAAACGGCTCGATTATCTGCCGGGAGCTTCTCGGTCTGGATGAAAACTTCAAGCCGAAGCCGCCCGAGGCGCGCACGGCGGAATACTATAAAAAGCGCCCGTGTCCGGAGCTGTGCGCGATGGCGGCGGGGATTTTTGAGGATTATATCCAAGAAGAGAACGCGGCAAAATAATGAAAGGCAGAGCTGACAAGCTCTGCCTTTTGTGATCTGTATCAGGCTTTTGCGGCGGGTTCCCGCGCGCTCTGCATGGGAAGCGCCAGCTGCAGCAAAAACGTGCCGTGCTCGGCGCGGAACAGGCACAATCCGCCGCATTGCTCGGCGACGGTCTGGATGCTGCGGCAGCCGTAGCCATGGCCCGCGCGGTCGGTCTGCGGCAGACCGTTTTTCATGGAAATCTCACCGGCATAGGGATTTTTGATCTCCAGGAGCAGCTGGCCGCGCTGTACGGCGCAGTAGAAGGAAATCCATTTCTTCGGGCCGGAGAGCGGTTCGGCGGCATGCAGCGCATTTTCAAGGCCGTTTGAAATCAGCGAGCACAGCTCCGTATCCCCGAAGGGAAGCTCCGCCGGGGCGCTGACATCCAGATCCAGCCGGACGCCGGCCCGTTCTGTTTTCCGGCGGAAGGCGGCGCAAAGAAGGTTGATCGTCTCGTTTTCGCAGAAGCGCGCCGGGGCGACGCTTGCAATATCGGACTGCACGCTGCGGATATAATCGGAGGCCTGCTGGCTCTGTCCGGCGGCAAGATAGCCGTCGATCATGCTCAGGTGGTGACGCATATCGTGCCGGTAGAGCGCGGACTGCATCTCCGAGCGGCGCAACGCGTCCATCTCCTGTTGCGACTGCCGCAGCTCGGTTTCCAGAAGCGAGCGCTGCATCTCCGCCTGCGTCCGTTTCTGCAGCTGCGCGTGATACGCGGTCAGAAACAGAACATAAAATGCGATCAGCGCCGTCGGCAGAAATTCCGCAACCAGCCGGACGCCCGCATACAACGCGCCGGAGTAGACGGTTGTGGCGTAGTCAAAGATATAGTACGCGATGGGCAGGCTGCCGAAGAGCAGCGGTGCGGTCTGCGAGCAGGTCATAGCGTCATAGGCCGCGCGGACAAAATAGCGCTGGAGCAGGAAGAACAGCGGGAAAATCAGAATCATGTAGGCGATTTCGCCCAGAATCTGCGAATGGGTGAGCGCGGTGCAGACAGTGTCAATCCAGCGCGGCAGCTGGCAGCAGAGATACGCCGTGCAGGTGCTGATGACGGCAATGCCGGTGGGCTTTTTGAGCACAAAAATCAGCGCCAGCGTCAAAGGCAGATGGACAATGAGCGGATAGAGCCGCTGCACCTTCTCCATGCCGAAGAGCATCCAGCAAAAACCCTGCGCCAGCAGGAACACTGGGCAAAGAAGCGAGATCATGCGCCGCTGGTGCGCCGTGGCGCAGCCGCCCGCGATGCCGACGGTCAGAAAATGCCCGTAGAGCAGAACCAGACAGTAATTCAGAAGCTCCAGTGTCT
>CAKUCT010000068.1 GCA_934643765.1 uncultured Oscillospiraceae bacterium | reverse complement strand
GTCATCATGCGCGACGGCTTCATCCAGCAGATCGGCACGCCGCAGGAGGTCTTCAACCATCCGGCAAACCTCTTCGTCGCGGGCTTTATCGGCACGCCGCAGATGAATCTGTTTGACGCGACGCTGACGAAGAAGAATGATAAGTACGTTGCAACCATTCTGGGCCGCGACTTTGAGCTTCCCGAGGCCAAGCAGCAAGCGCTCAAAGCGATGGACAAGGTGCCGTCGGAGGTCGTCGTCGGCGTGCGTCCGGTGCATGTGCATCTGACAGACGACGGCATCGATGCAACCGTTGATGTGTCCGAGCTCATGGGCAGCGAACTGCATCTGCATGTCAACTCTGCCGGCAAGGACGTTGTCATCGTCGTGCCGACTACGGATATTGACATCGACTCCGTCCACGGCGGTCATAAGGCGGTCAAGTATTCCTTCCGTCCGGATCTGATGCACTTCTTCGATAAAGAGACCGAAAAGAATCTTTTCTGAGATCTTTGATTATCATAAAATTCAGCGCCCGCCGAATTTCGGCGGGCGCTTTGTTATTTTGCGGTGGACTTTTCCGGGCAATCTTGTATAATGACAGCAGAAAGCGTCATCTGACGCAAAGAAAAGTTGAGGGGAACGTCATGGAAGAAATCCGCATCTGTCACGTTGCGAAAAGCTACACAACGTTATCAACCGATCTTGTGATCGGCGGGGCCAAGCGCCCGAGCCGCACGCGGCAGGTTCTGCGGGATGTGAATCTGACGTTCCCGGTGGGAAAACTTACGGTGCTGCTCGGCCGGAGCGGCTGCGGCAAAAGTACGCTCTTAAAGCTTCTGGCCGGAAAAGAGGCGCCGGACGCCGGTGAAATTTCCATGCCCGAGGGCTGGCATTCGGCGCTTTTAAGCCCGGAGCCGTATGTGATTACCTGGACCAATGTGCGGCAGAATGTGGCCATGGCCTCGGGCGTCGGGAAGACGCCCGAGGAGCGCTATGAGCACGCGATGGAGTATGTTCAGCTCGTGGGGCTGGAAGATTACGCGGATTTGTCTCCGGTGGAGCTGTCCACCGGCATGAAGCAGCGGCTGGGCCTTGCGCGCGTGCTTGCCAGCCAGGCACAGCTGCTTTTGATGGACGAGCCGTTTGCCTCGCTTGATTTTATCACGCGCGCGGAGCTGCAGAGCCAGGTTCTGCAGCTGCAGAGAAAGATGCCGCGCACGATTGTCCTGGTGACACACCAGCTCGATGAGGCGCTGCTGCTCGGGCAGAAGATTGTCGTCATGCACGAAGGCGGCGATACAGAATCGTTTGATTCCACCCTTTCCTATCCGCGCGATCTTTCCGCGCCGGAGTGTCTGGAGCTGAAAGAGCAGATCACGGCGGCCTGCAGACGGTAGTTTACGAGGGGATGAACCAGAAACGATTTCTATTTAAAAATTGGCATGGCAGATTTTGAAAAAAAGATTTGCAAAAAATTTTGTACAGTGCTATAATACACACGAACTGAATCAAACCAGACGGATAGTACGCGCGTCCTTGCGGCGCAGGTTGAATGGGGTGCAAATCCCCGCGAGTCGGTCACTGTGATGCCTTCGGGCTAAGTCAGATCTGCTGAGTGCTGTCCTGTGCCTACGCCATTACCGGGGCCGAACGAGCAATCACCCAGCGGGGTTCTTGCATCCGTGCGGCCAAGATATGGCTGTGCGGATTTGTTTGTATCTGCCGCGGTTATGGGAGACGGCGGCAGTGCAGAATAGAGGTTATGATCGACGTTTCGGCAGTCAAGACCGCCCACGCTCCCCCTGCGTGAGTTTCTGCCACCTCTGGCCGGGTGTTTGCTGAATGGGAACCAGCAGGCACCCGGCCTTTTTTGCCCGAAGGGTCTGTCAGGTAATTCCATTTTATGCAAGTTCCGATTGTGCGTTTCTTATTTTGGAGGTTTTTTATGCGCGGAATCCCGTCCCTAATTACAGATATCCGTAAAAAGGTCTTCGCCGAGGTGGCCAGAATGGCCTATTCGGGCGACTATACGCAGATGGAGGACATCCCGTTCCGCATCGTGCCGGGCACGAGCCCGCTGCACCGCGAGTCGGTCTTTCTGGAAAGAGCCATCGCGGGCGAACGCGTACGTCTGGCGATGGGCCTGTCTTTGCAGCCTGTGCAGACGCGGACGCTGCTCACCGAGGGCATGGATCAGGCCGCGATTGCCGAGCAGTATTACGAGGCGCCGCTGGTCAATATCATCCCCTACGCCTGCCACGCCTGTCCGACCAAGCAGTACCGCGTGACAGAGCTGTGTCAGGGCTGTCTTGCCTCGTCGTGCCAGCGCGTCTGCCCGCGCGGGGCGATCAAGTTTGTCAACGGCAAGAGCCGTATTGACCAGAAGCTCTGCATTAAGTGCGGCAAGTGCGCCAAATCCTGTCCGTACAACGCCATTACCTATCTGGAGCGGCCCTGTCAGGCGGCCTGCGGCATGGACGCCATCGGCGTCGATGAGTACGGCAAGGCCAAGATTGACTATGATCTTTGCGTGTCCTGCGGCCAGTGCCTGGTCAACTGCCCGTTTGGCGCGATTGTGGACAAGAGCCAGATTTACCAGGTCATCCGCTCCATTCTGGAGGGCAACCAGGTTATCGCGATTGTCGCGCCGTCGTTTGTCGGCCAGTTCGGCAAGAATGTGACGGTTCCGAAGTTTGTCGCGGCGATGAAGGAGCTCGGCTTTGCGGACATTGTGGAGGTCGCCGTGGGCGCGGATATCTGCGCGATTGAAGAGGCGCGCGACTTCCTGGAAAAGGTTCCGAATGAGCAGCGCTTCATGGCGACATCTTGCTGCCCGTCGTGGCGGATGATGGCGCGCAGACTGTTCCCGAACGAATCCGGCAACATCTCCATGACCTACACGCCGATGGTCTACACGGCGCGGCTGGTCAAGCGCGAGCATCCGGAGGCAAAGGTTGTGTTCATTGGCCCGTGCGCGGCGAAAAAGCTGGAGGCTATGCAAGAAGAGCTGCGCAGCGACGTGGATTTCGTGCTGACCTATGAAGAGCTCATGGGCATTTTTGAGGCAAAGGAAATTGACTTCTCGCAGCTTCCGGATACAGAAGATCTGACACAGGCGACAAAGGCCGGACGCGGCTTTGCGGCGGCGGGCGGCGTGGCCGCGGCGGTGGAGCAGATCATCCACAGAGACCACCCCGATATGCAGGTAAACACGCAGCGCGCAGACGGCCTGCGCGAGTGCCGCAAGCTCCTGGCGCTGGCCAAGGCGGGAAAGCTTGATGGGTATCTGCTTGAAGGTATGGCCTGCCCGGGCGGCTGCGTTGCAGGCGCGGGAACGGTCATCTCGTCCACAGATGCGGCCAAGAAGCTGACGCAGCATATGGCGCAGGCGGAAATCGACTCCTGCGCGGACAGCCCCTATAAGGATCTGGCCGATCAGCTCAGCGAGCCGTAAAGAAAGAAACAGCAGCGCCCGGCAGAAATCTGCCGGGCGCGTTTTGATTGAGCTGGGAGGATGCTTACAGTAGCAGCGCGATGACGTTCACGACGATGGCGAGGATAACCAAAAAGAAAAAGAAGCCCAGAATAGCCTTCCCGATGACGGCAAGGCAACCGCCGCCCCGCGGTGCTTCCTGTGAGGTAGATGTATCGTCAGACAGATCGAACATATTACCAGCGGAACCGATGACTTGCAGATTGGAGACAGCGTCCTGGCTTCCGAGTTCGGCGGCCTGCTTCCAATAGCGGATGGCCATGTCGTTGCTCTGTGGGACACCCTTGCCCTCAAAATACGCCTTACCCAGATTTCCAATAGCGGTGGCATTGCCATCTGCAGCGGCGCTTTTCAGAAGGGAAATCGCCTCAGGCAGCCGTTCGTCTGCCTGATAGAAATACAGAGCCAGAGAGTTTTTAGCCTCCGAGGCAAGCAAGATATCCTCGTCGGTCATCGCTTGGCGAAGCCGGCGTTCGCCCTCTTCACGGTCGATCGGGCCGCCGAGCCCCTCAAAACAATAGGAGCCGAGAAGAAATGCCCATGTGTGATAAGGAAGCACAATCCGTGTAAAAATTTTTCTAGTTCCAGTCAGAGAAATTCACTCTGACTGGAACTTTTTTGCGCCCCTATACAGGCAAATCGAGCTTGCCGACGAAAGAGTAGTAGATTTCAATCTCCTGCCTGCGGATACCGTCTTCGTCGCGGCTGCCCTCATGCGCGATAATTTTGTCTACAAACTCCCGCAGAAGCGTATGCGTCAATTCCTCGAAATGCGCATTCTTCCGGACAATTTCCATGAACTGTTCCGCGTTGGCCTTAGGCAAGGGCATTTTTTCGGGTCTCGCCGGTGGTTTCATGGTAGTAGACAATGCCAAGGTTTGTACGTGCTTCGGTGTTGCCAAGCTTTAATGCAAGTTTGTAAGCTTCGATTGCGGCGGGAATATCTTTCTCTGTGCCTTTCCCGTAGTGGAAACAAAAAGCTAGATCATTCCAGAAGCGCGCGTTTTCCTCCGTTTGCGGGAGAGACTGCGTCGCACGCTTCAGCCAATAAAACTGCCAGGAGCTGCTGTAGGGAAACTCATCCGCATTTTCATAGCGCACAATAATCTCCCAGAGTGCGTCTGGGTCATTTCGGCAGGCTTTTTGAAAGAGCGGGCGGAATTTCTCATCAATCAGAGGATCAAACTGATAGTTGTCCTCTGACTCAGCGGGCACAAAAGAAGCAGGACGATGCCCTTCTCCGTTAGAAATATCCGCAATGGTGGTTTCGTAGCGATAGACATACTCTAGCGTTTTGTCACCCCATGTATCACGCGAAAAGATCACCTCGCCCTTCTCGTTGTAGCGACGGTGAGATTCATGCGTGATGGACTGACCACAGTCCTGGTACAGATAGGAAGCAATTTCATGACCAGCCTCGTCGTATTCCTTTTTTGTAAGTAAGAATGTGACATCGCTCCGGAGCTCCGGATGCGTTTTGCGGATAAAGGGATCGTCAAGATACTCCTTTGTATACTGCATAGTTTCTTCCAGAGGACGGCCCTCGGCATCGTTTTTATGATATATAATGTGCTCCAGAAACTTTCCAAGATAGCAATCGCTCTGAACCAGCCAGCCGTTTTCGTCATAGTGGAGTACTTTATCCAGATGTTCTGTTTCGCCAGATGTGTGGCTGCGTTTCCCAAGAAATTTCTTTCCGTTTTTGTATTCATATGTGGTGGTACTTTGCCGGATTCCGTTCTTGCTCGTGGTTGTTTCGTCGACCCTGCATTCGCGGTTCTGTGCGTCATACGAATAGCGGAGAATGGTCTCTTCGCGATCGGATAAATCGGTGCTGATAATACGTTTTGTGGCCAGCAGACCATTTGGCAAGTAAGAAAATTCATAGATATAGTGCGGGGACTGGTCGCGCGGTGGTGCCCAATACCGGACAATCGACAGTTCCTGCCCGGCAGCATTTGTTTCGATTATGTTTTTGCTGGAGTAGATATCGTCTGCATATGCTTTAACGATTTTCCGCTGGACGGGCTTGTTATAGTTCATGTACATCACCGCCCGTTTGCGCCGTCAGGGGACATAGGTTCTCCACATAAAACATTCCTTTCTTTTCTGATTTTCACCGCAGCAGGTGGGGAGCATTCCGCTCCCGCACCGCCGGGTGAAAACAAAAACGCTGTGCAGGATATACTCCTACACAGCGAAGGAATGATAAAATTCCCATGCAAAAACAGCCGCAAAAATATCACAAGCAAAAAACACGCGCCTTGTAAAAAGGCGGGAAATCGCTTATAATATCCGTGCGGTGCGGCCTGTGGCCGTTGTGTAGGTGCGCTACCACCTGCATAGGCTTGCGGGTGCTGGTAACGCCCGCAAGCTGCTGCATTTTTGTTTTCCAGATTTAGTATATCAAGGTTTGACAGGTTTTGCAAGCCCTTTTCCGCCGTATCCGGCTCCGCCTCCGCAGGGATGCGGAGCTGAAATTTTATCTTGACTCTATAACGGTTGTAGAGTTTATGCTAGCGTCAGTTGGCAAGCGCGTGGGCCTTTGTCAACTGACGCTATCGCTATCTCAGAGAAAGAGGCACGCACATGGAACAAAATCTTACAACCGGAAGCGTCTTCCAGAACATTCTGAAATTCTCCCTTCCCTATCTGTTTTCCTATTTTCTGCAGACGCTCTACGGCATGGCCGATCTTTTCATCATCGGGCAGTTCTGCGGCACAGAGAGCTCAACCGCCGTTGCCAACGGCTCGCAGGTCATGCATATGCTGACGGTGATGCTGGTCGGCCTTGCGATGGGCGCGACGGTCTGCATCGCGCAGGCGGTGGGCGCCGGCGATCTGCGGCGGGCGGCAAAGAATGTCGGCAATACCGTAACGCTTTTTATGACGCTGTCGGTCGTTTTGACCTGCGTGCTGCTTTTGTACACGGACGGCATTGTGGCCCTGGTGGCGACGCCCGAGCAGGCCGTTCCGGGGGCGCTTGCCTATCTTAAAATCTGTTTCATCGGCATTCCGTTCATCACGGCCTATAATATCATCAGCTCCATTTTCCGCGGGCTGGGAGACTCCAAGACGCCGATGTATTTTATTGCCGTCGCATGTGTCTGCAATATTGCGCTCGACTATCTATTCATCGGCGCCATGCACATGGGCCCCAGCGGCGCGGCACTCGGCACAACGCTTGCCCAGGCCATCAGTGTGGTTCTGTCGCTGGCGGTGGTGCTCCGGCGCAGAAGCGGCATTTCGCTCACAAAACAAGACTTCCGGCCGGACAGGGGCATCATGGGAAAGCTTCTTTCCATCGGCGTTCCGGTCATGCTGCAGGACGGCTTCATCCAGGTCTCGTTTATCATCATCACGATCATCGCCAACCACCGCGGCCTGGTTGACGCGGCGGCGGTTGGGATTGTGGAAAAAATTATGAGCTTCATGTTCCTGCTGCCGTCGTCCATGCTTTCGACGGTCTCCGCGCTTGGCGCGCAGAACATCGGCGCGGGCAAGCCCGAGCGGGCGCGCAGGACGCTCTGGTACGCCATCGCGATTGCAACGGGCATCGGCCTTGCGATTGCGATTGTGATGCAGCATCTGGCAGACGGAATGGTCGGGCTCTTTACGCCGGATGCGTTGGTCGCCGTGGCCGGCGGGCAGTATCTGCGCGGCTATATCTGGGACAGCTGCTTCGGCGGCATCCAGTTCAGCTTCAGCGGCTACTTCTGCGCCAAGGGCAAATCCGGCCTGTCTTTCCTGCACAACTGCCTTTCTATTCTGCTCGTGCGCATTCCGGGCGCGTACTTCGGCTCGAAGCTGTTTCCGCAGACGCTTTTGCCGATGGGCCTGGCTTCGGCAGCGGGTTCGCTTCTGTCGGTGATTGTCTGCGTGATTGCCTATTGCGTTCTGACCCGGCGGGAAAAAGCCATATTGGAGGGATAAAGCATGGAGCCGTCAAAGCTTCTTTCCATCGGCGAAACGGCAAAGCTGTTTCATCTGAGCGTGAGCACGCTGCGGCACTATGAGGCCATTGGTCTGGTACAGCCGGAGTACATCGATCCGCAGAGCGGCTACCGCTATTACAGCGCGCGGCAGTTTGAGCGGTTCAATACCATCCGGTACCTGCGCGCGCTCGATATGCCGCTGACGGAGATCGCGGATTTTCTCGATGACCGGGATGTAGAAAAGATCGAAGCGAAGCTTCGCGCGCAGAAGCTGGCGGTGCAGGAAAAGCAGCAGGAGCTGTCGCGTATCGAGCGGAAAATCGACGCAAGACTCCGGCAGCTGCGCGAGGCGCAGAGCGCGGCGTTCGGAACCGTTGAGCGGATTACAGCGCCCGCGTGCCGCCTGTTCTGGCTGGATGATTCGCTGACGGCGCAGAACTACGATGATCTGGAGCTGTCAACCAGTCGTCTGGCCGCAGCGCAGGCGGAGGCGCTGGTGTTTCTGGGAAAGGTCGGCTTTTCCATCTCGCAGGCGCATCTGGAGCGGCGGGAATATCTGCGCTATGACGGCACGTTCCTGATGCTCGATGAGGCCGACCACTTTGAAGGCGCGCTGATGGAGTTTCCGGCGGCCGACTGCGTGCGCGTGCGCTTTCATGGCCACCATCTGCAGTCGCCCGCGCAGTACCGGCGTCTGGCAGAGTATATGCGGGCGCACGGCCTTAAAATCGTCGGCTTTTCCCGCGAAATTACGATCATCGACCGGGGCCTTACCTATGATACGGAAAAATACGTCACTGAAATCACCATTCCGGTTGCGCCGGTTTCCGGCTGAAATGATAAACCCCTCCGCGTCGCACATGCGGCACGGAGGGGTTTTGTTTATACGTTTAAACGTTGGTCGGATCGTAGTTCTTGCCGAACTGCAGATCGGTGAACTTGATCGTTGCGCTGTCGGGATGCAGCGGGCGCGTGTTCTGCTTCTGAGAGGAAGCGGGCGCCGCGGGCGGCGTGTCCGGCTTGGGGTCCGCGCCGACGAGCTTTTCCATGTTCTCCGAAATAGCCTCGGCAATGGCCTCGGCGCTTTCAGACGGTGCGGCCGCGGGGGCGGCGGGCATCACGGGCGCGGCTGCGGCGGGCTGATCGGCCTGCCAGTCATAGGGCTTTTCCCGCACGGGCTTCTGCTGCACAAGCTGCGGACCGGCGAGCGTCAGATCGCGGCTTTTGAGCTTTTCCAGCAGCTCCAGATGGCCACGGATATCCTGCTCGATGACATCGATGAAATTGAGCGCGGTCTGCTTGGCGTTGTCGAGCCGCGCCTGCTCTTCGGCGAGCTCCTTTTTGAGATCGTCGCTCTGTGAGCGGAGCGTCGTCTCCGCGCCGGCGACGATGGTCGCGCTGCGCGATTGGGCTTCGGCGATCATCTTGTCGCACTGGGCCTGCGCCTGGGCCATCTGCTGCTTCATGGCAGCTTCCTGGCCGCGGTATTCCTCGAGCTTTTCGACCAGGATCTTCATCTTGGACTTGAGCACGGAATTTTCCTTGTAGAGCATGATGTAGTC
>CAKUCT010000067.1 GCA_934643765.1 uncultured Oscillospiraceae bacterium | reverse complement strand
GGACGGTGGAAAGCTTGGAGTCCTTGCAGCGCATCTTGAAATCTGTAATCATGCCGTCTTCGCCGACGACAAGATTGTTGCAGAGGATGGTCGGCCAGCCGAGCTTTTTCATCAGGGGCTTTGCAAACTCCTCAAAGGTATCGCTCAGAATGACAACCTGCGTCAGTTCGCGCAGACTGTCCAGAAATTCCTTTGCGCCCGGCAGCGGGTCGATCGTCGCGATGACGTCCTGAATCTGCCGCAATCCCAGGCCGCGCTCTTTCAGAAGGCCAAGTCTCCAGCGCATCAGTTTATCATAATCCGGCTCGTCGCGGGTCGTCCGGCGAAGCTCCGGAATGCCGCTGGCCTCAGAAAATGCAATCCAGATCTCCGGCACCAGAACGCCCTCAAGATCCAGGCAGACCATATTCATATGCGTGCCTCCTTGTTTTGTCATACGGTTTCCATGCAGGCACGGCGTCCGGCCGGAAAACTCAAAAAAAGTAATTGTGCCTAAAAATTTTATAGGCTCAAGCTTATTATACATCCTTTTGCCGAAAAAGCAATCGCTTTTTCCGTTTTCCTCCGGCAATTTACGGAATAAACACTGTCAAAGCCGTACATACTATCCGCGTGCAATAAAAAGGAGGAAACCATATGGATACCTTGGCATTGATTCTGGCAATCATTGGCGCTGTCAACTGGGGCCTGGTCGGCTTTGCACGCTTTGACCTGGTCGCCTGGATCTTCGGCGGGCAGACCGCAAGCGTCAGCCGCATCATCTACGCCGTTGTGGGTCTGGCCGGACTGTGGTGCATTACGCTGCTGTTCCGTCACACCAGAAAAACGGAGACCTGATGCAAAAATTCCCGGACGCGGCAAACGCCGTGTCCGGGAATTTCTATTACTTGAGGTTGCAGCGAATGATGCACTCAAAGCTCTGGCCGCCATAAGTGGTGGAGACGGTCGTCGTGCCCTTACCGGTCGCCGTGACGACGCCGTCGGCGTCGACCGTGCACACGCCGGTATTGCCGGACTTCCAGGAAAGGCCCTTGACACGGTTGCCGTCGGCGTCCTTGAGCGAAATTTTGAAATACTCGCCAAGGAAGGCCATCGTGACATCCGAGTGGCTGATCGTGCAGCCCTCGGCGTTGGCGTCCGCACCGGACTCCGCGCTGGAATCGAGCTTGCAGCGGACAATGCACTCCAGCTTCGATCCGTCAAACTCGGCACGCACCGTCGTCGTGCCGCTGCCGACCGCCGTAATCACGCCGCTGGAGGAAACCGTTGCGACGGATGTGTTTTCGCTCGTATACGTGACCTGCGTCCCCTCGGAGAGGTTACTGACGATCAGGGGCGCCTGCTCGCCGGGATAGAACAGCGTCATATCGGTCGAACTGAGCGCGGGTGGAAGCGTTTCTTCCTCCTGGGTCTGCTGATCTGCGATAAAGTCACACGTGACAAGGCATGTCGCCGTCTGCGTGCCGCAGCTGGCGGTGATGACCGCCGTGCCGCCGTTCACGGCGACAACCTTACCCTGCTGATTGACGGTTGCGATGGTCTCATCGCTCGAGGTGAAGACGACTTCCTGGTTGCAGTCCTCCGGCAGCTTCTGCACCGTAATGTTATAGAACCGCTCCGGCTCATCAAAGGTGATCGAAGACGTAGCCATGGTGAGGCCCGTGCAGGAAACCTCAGCCTGCGGCTGCTCGTCGGTTTCGTCGGCCGTATAGTCCTCTTCGTTGACGTACTGCTGCTCGGTCGGCGCAGCCGGCTGCTCGGGTTCTGCCGGCGCGGGCTCCGTCGTCTCCGGCTGCGTCACAGGGGCCTGAACGCTGGCCGGTTCTGCCGGACTCAGGAACTTCGGGAACCAGCTGAGCTGATACAGCGCAAACGCCGCGCCCATTACCACCGCCAGGCCCAGAATCACGCAGATCACAGCCATCATCCACTTTGGAATCTTATATGGATTTTCCGACGGCTGCTTTTCCGGCTTCTGCTTCTTTTCGGCGAAATGACCGCCCTTTTCCTTCTTCTTGCTGAATTTTCCGCCGCGGCCGCCCGCAGGCTTATACGCCGCGTGCATCACTGGCTGCGGCTCTGCCGCGCCTGGCTGCACTGCCTTTCCGCAAAGCGGACACTGGCTCAGCCCGGCGTCAAAATCCGTGCCGCAGTATTCGCATGTTCTTACTTTCATGGAGAACCTCCGTTGTCCTTTGCGCGGCAAAAATGCTGCTGCGCGGTTTTGTTGCGGCATCTGCCGCCCGAGTATTTGTTATCATAACACAATTTGCATCAAATTCCAACCCCATCCTACAATATCTTGTATTGCATTTTCAGCCAAAATCGCTTAAAATAAGAAGACGTATGAAAAGGAGGCGAAACATTTGGCCGAACTCAAGCTAATCTCACCGCTGCTTTCCAATATGGAGGTGGTCGAATGCCTGAGCGTCCGGGGCGCAGCCGCAGTTTATGTCGTCAAAAGCACGAAAAGCGGACAGACATACATTCTCAAGCACATCTCCGTTCCGGAGTCGCAAAAACAGGTCGACGCGCTGATGTTCACCGGCGCAGCCGCCACAAAGGAAGACGCGCAGAAATATTATGAGCAGGTGGTCTCCGATTATCAGACCGAGCTTTCCACGCTGGAAACCCTCTCGTCAAGCCCGAATCTCGACTGCTTCCGCAGCTATCAGATCGCGCCGAAGGAAGACGGCGTCGGCTACGATATGTATCTGCTCGCAGAGCACCGCAAAACGCTGGTCGATTATCTCAATGACAACGCCATGACGCGCCTTTGCGCGGTCAATCTGGCGATGGATCTTTGCAGCGCGCTGCTCGATTTGCGGCAGGCCGGGCTCATCCACCGCGACGTCAAGCCGTCGAACATCTATCTCAGCGCGCAGGGGCACTTCCTGCTGGGCGATCTTGGCATCGCGAAAATCGAGGAGCTCAAATACTGCTCCATCCCGGAGAACATGCTCAGTTCGTACTCCGCGCCGGAGCTGTTCAGTCTGCTCGGAAGCATTGAGCCGACGACGGATATCTACTCCGTGGGTCTGATTCTCTACCGGATTTTCAATGGCAACCACGCGCCATTTGAAGACGAGAACACGTCCGCCAAGGCGGCCGACCGCCGCCGCATCACAGGTGAGGCGCTGCCGGTGCCGATGTACGCGGACTATGAGATTTCCGAAATCATCCTCAAAGCCTGCGCCTTCAAGCCCGAAGACCGGTATCAGACGCCGCAGGAGCTCAAGGACGCGCTGGTCGAGTACATGAAGCGCAACCAGGTTGACGACACGCTCATCGTCCCGCCGATTGCGGGCGAACATGAGCCGGTTGATCCGAATCTGGAAGAAGAGGTAGAGCCTGTCCAGTTTGCAGACACCGAGGCCATGCCGGAGGATTTCAAGGAAAACTTCTCGCCGGACACGCAGATGCTCAATTCGCTCATCGACTCGGTGCACAAAGCTGAACAAAAGGACAAAGACGGCTACGGCATTTCCGGTTCTCTGGAGCCGGACGACGAGGACGACGCGCCGCTCGACGAGACGGATGCGCCCAAAAAACGCCGCAGGAAAAACCGCTGGCTGCCGATTGCGCTGTGCTGTCTGCTGCTTCTGGCCGGTATCGGCGCGGCTGTGTATTTCTTCATCATTGCGCCGAGCAACATCCACATCAACGACATCACCCTTGTGGACACCGGAACGGATTATCTGACCATCCAGGTGGACTCCGGCGAAAAGGCCGGCAGCTTCATGATGGTCTGCTCCGACACCTACGGAAATACGTTCCATCAGAGCTATCAGGCAAACACCGATATCACCTTCTCTGGCCTCGTGCCGGGCACACAGTACACCGTGACCGTCGAGCCGCAGAACGGCGAAAAGCCGACCGGCAACTACTCCATCATGGCAACGACGCTCGCCCAGACCGAAATTCTGAGCCTCACGGCGACGCCCGTCTCCGTCACGCAGGCCGAGCTCAATCTCATCATCCTCGACGGACCCGACCCCGGCGTGTGGACCGTCAGCTATTACGCAGACGGCATCGAGCCGCAGACGGCGACCTTCTCCGGCCACAGCACCGTCATTGCCGGCCTGCAGTCCGATACGGAATACACCTTTGAGCTGCAGTCGCCGGAGAACACAAAGCTCATCGGCATGACAGCCACAACCTTCTCCACGGTTCCGACCGTGACGATCGTCCCGCCGCTGTCTGTTGCGATTTCAAGCTCGTCCGCCATTCTCTCCTGGACCATCGAAGGCGACGCGCCCGAGAGCTGGACAGTTTCCATCTCCGGCCCGGACGGATATTCCGACACGCAGGTCGTCTCGACGCCCTCTGTCACCTTTGAGGGTCTGACGCCGGGCGAAACGTATGAGATCATCATCTCCACACCCACCATGCTCCAGAGCGTATCGACCACCATTACCCCCAACATCACAAAGCTCTCCGCCTTCACCGCCGAGGTCAAGGACGATCAGCTGGTGCTGGATTGGACATGCGAGGTTGACCCGGCGGAGCCCGGCTGGACGGTGGAAGCCAAGATTGCGGGTGTCGATCAGACCATCACGCTTCCGGAAGCGGAGGAGGCGCCCCTGAATCTGCCGCTTGGCACATTGGTTCCGGACGCGGACTACACCTTCACCATTGCGCTCAAGAGCGGCGATAAGCTGGAGGGCGACACAAAGGTAACGTATCATTCCCCCGCCGTGACAGACAAATATACCGAGCACGGCTTCGGCAATGTGTATCTCGGTTTCTTCCTGAAGCCCACGAACGTCGACACGCTGACCAGCACGAGCCTTTCTACCGCGCGCAACAATTACTACACGCCGGATGAAGGCATCGCCTTCGCGCTGGAGACGATCTCCACACTCGACACCGCGCCTACGGATACGGTTGACGTGATGCTCGTCATCCGCGACGCAGACGGAAAGCTCGTCGACTTCGACGAGAGCGAGCATACGTGGAACACCATGTGGGAAAAGGACCTGTTCGTCGGCGCCTTCCCGCGCACGCCGCAGAAGGCCGGCACGTACACCTTTGAGATCTACTTCAACAACAAGCTTGTCACCACAAAGGACTTCAACGTCCGAGAATCTTAACAAAAATCCCGGTACCGATCGGTACCGGGATTTTTTATCAAAAAAACAATCGCTTTTTAATAATAGGTCTGCACTTCGCTGCAGGCGTAAAACTCTGCGTAGCTCTCTGAAACAAAGGTTACGCGTGTGTTTGCTTTACGAGGAATAGCCCACGAGACGGCCGAGCCAGGCGATGTAATACGAGTTATTGATCATATAGGGATAATTCAGCACCAGCAGATCGTTGACGCCCTGTTCCTTGGCAAACGCCGTCAGATCGAGAGACGGCTTTCCGTCGCGGTTGAACTCGCGCGGGTCAACGACGATGATCTTGCTGTAATGGCTCGTCAAAAACGGAGCGAACGCGTTGCCGTAGGACTCCTTGAGCATCAGGCACACCGGCCCCTCCACGTCCGTTTCAATGACGCACACCGGCGTATCGCCGCCGATGAAGCACTGATACTTGTTGGTGACCGACGCGTCCAGATGCTGATAGACAACGCTCACAGGCACGCCGTCCTGCAGATTGCCGTCGGTATAATATGTTGCGTGCGTGGTCGCAATCGGAAGATAATACTCCAGATAGTCCGGGTTATCAAGCAGCGTCTGGCTCTGCGGGTAGTTGGCCGTGAAGGTGTACATGGAGCCGACAAAGCGGTCATAGCGCCCGGTCTCAAAATCCTCCAGCGGCACGGCCTCAAAGCCCGCCGCCTCACAGAAGGCTGTGTAGGCGTAATACGCGCCGAGCTGCGTCCAGTGGTGATCGGTCCGGAAGAAGATATACTCATCCGTATGGGCCCGCAGCGCGCTGTAGGCATCGACCGTGATAATGTCTTTCTTCATCTGACTGTAGCAGTAGTCGATCATGTCCTTCTGCGAATTGAGCCCCGTGTGCATGCTCTCCGGCGAGTAGAACTCGCCGCCGTTCGGCGTGACGAGGCTGATGGTGCGCACATCGCTTCCCAGTGCGTCACTCAGCGCGTTGACGGTCTGCGCATAGCTCTCAATGACAGAATTGGTCGCCGTCGGAATCTCCATTGCGCGGTATCCGACAATCACGACATTTCCCGCGTACTGCGCCTCCGAAAGATCGGGGTTATCAAGCTCCGGCAGCGTGTCTTGCGGCGCATCATCCGGCGTCTGGGTATCCTCGCCGCCTGTCTGATCGCTCTGGGGATTCTGCGGCGCATCGGTCTTGGAACCGGTACTTGCATCCGAGATTTCCGCCGGACCTGCAGCCTGCTGGGCTTCGTCCTGCTCATTTTCAAGCGTCTGCCTGTTTTGCTCATATTCCTGCCGGGCCAGCGACTCGCCGCCCTGCTCGGCGCCCGTGTTGCCGTCCAGCACCAGAATGTTGTCCCCGCCGGACGAGGCATGGTAGAACCCATTCATCCAGCGGTTCGCCTGCAGAAGCGTCTGGCGCAGCGGAAAGGTCTCGGTATAATAGGTCTCCAGCTGACTGATAAAGCTGCCGTCCAGCAGCGCCTGGATTGTAAAGGCCGGTTTTTGGACGTCCTGCCCGGTTGTAAAGAGCGAAGCCGCCCCCACAATCAGCAGCAGCGCCAGAAGAACCCCCGCCAGTGTCGCGTAGATTTTTTTCATGTGCCCGCCCTCCTAGAAGCGGAAATACAAAAACGCGTGATAGCTTGAACCGACCAAGCTGATCGTTGACGCCGCGATCAGCGCCAGATCAAACGCAAACGTCAGCGCCGCGTAGATTTTGTGTCCTATGCCGTCCTCCCGCTTTTCCGCGCACAGAAGGCCGATGGCATTGCCGGTAAACTGTGGGATGGCCGTGCAGCCGATCACACAGACCAGAATCAGCGGCAGATTGCTGTGCAGCAGAAGATTGGTCGTTGGCGCCGTGAAGCCAGCGCCGGACAGGCCGAAAAGAATGCGGAAGCTCTCGCCAAGACGCACCAGATCCGTATGATAGAAAATGTTCCAGCTGATTAAAATCAGCAGCAGCGTCACAAGATGGCGCACGGGCTTCGGAATCTTCGGAAGCTGATTTTTGAGCAGCCGCTCGACGCACAGCAGCACAAAGAAATACAGTCCCCAGATTACAAAGTTCCAGCTCGCCCCATGCCACAGGCCCGTCAGCGCCCAGACGACGAACAGGTTCAGCCACACATGCCGCCGGTTGCCGCCGAGCGGAATGTAGACATAATCCCGGAAGAAGCTGCTGAGTGAAATGTGCCAGCGCCGCCAGAATTCCGTGATGGACTTCGCCGTATACGGCAACTTGAAGTTCTCCATGTAGTGGAAGCCGAACATCCGGCCCATGCCGATAGCCATATCCGAATAGCCGGAAAAATCAAAATAGATCTGGAACATGTACATCAAAGCCCCGAGCCACATGCCAAGCGTCGTCGCCCCGGCAAAAGAGCCGCCGAGCAGCTGATCTGCCACCTGGCCCACGTGATCGGCAAGCAGGACCTTTTTTCCAAGGCCCACGCAGAATCTCGTCATGCCGCGGAAAATATCCTCCGCGCTCGATTCGCGCGACTCGATCTGCGCCGCCACATCCACATAGCGGACAATCGGCCCCGCAATGAGCTGCGGGAACATTGACACATAGAGCAGGAACTTTGCATACGAGCGCTGCGCGCCGACATCTTTGCGGTAGACATCCACAACATAGGAAAGTGCCTGGAATGTGTAGAAAGAAATGCCGATCGGAAGCGAAATCTGCGGCACCGGAATGGACGCGCCAAACAGCGCGTTGCAGTTTTCCACCAGAAACCCCGCGTATTTGAACACGGCAAGGCAGCCAAGATCCAGCGCCACACATAGAATCAGCCAGATTTTCTTCGGATCTTTTTCCAGCAGCAGCCCGAAGCCCCAGTTGACCGCAGCCACAGCGAGCATCAGGAATATGTAAACCGGTTCGCCCCAGGCATAAAACAGCAAACTTGCTGCAATCAGGACGATATTCTTCCCTTTCAGCGTCGGCTGCAGAAAATACAGCAGCATACACAGGGGTAAAAACAAATATAGAAACAATAAACTTGAAAAAAGCATAATCCAGCACCGCAGCACACCGCGCCGCCAGCCGGAATGCCCGGCAACCGGCACGCGAAACTGATTGACATAAAAAATTTACATAACTTCCAACGTCTACTAATTTATCAGACCGATTTCTTTTTTTCAAGACATTTTTTGTCTTTTTTCAGAAGTATTTTTTCCCAGCTTCCAGCCTCTGATTTTTTCCTCCGGCAAACGGCATATTTTGTGCGTCCGCGCCGCGCCGGACACAAAACGCCCCCTTGCCTTTTCCAGCTGCGCGTGCTATACTGATGTTGATTTATGTTGGATTACTTGTGTTAGGGAGTGGACACCATGCTGGCAATCGAGCGCAAAAACGAAATTCTGAACAAACTCCGCACCGACCAGCGCGTTCTGGTCAGCGAACTGGCCGCGCACTATCAGGTGACGGAGGAAACCATACGACGTGATCTGGATAAGCTGGAAAAAGAGGGCTTCGCCACGAAAACCTACGGCGGCGCTATCCTTGGCAACAGCACCAAAACAGACCTCTCGCACGCCATCCGCAGCAAGACAAACGTCGAATATAAAAATTCCATCGGCGATCTTGTGTGCAGTCTGGTTGACGACGGAGACCATCTGATGATTGACGACAGCTCCACCGCGCTGTACGCGGCAAAGAAGCTGCGCGAAAAGAAAAATCTCACCATTATCACAAACTCCGTCGAGCTGGTGGTGGAGCTTGCCACCGTTGAGGGCTGGACCATTCTTCTGACCGGCGGACGGCTGAAGGCGGAGTCTTTGGCCCTGGTCGGCGGGCAATGTGAAAAATATCTGGGCAGCTACCATGTGGACAAGGTGCTCTTCTCCTGCAAGGGAATTGACCGGGAGGCCGGCATCACCGACTCGAACGAATTCCACGCGCAGGCCAAGCAGGCCATGATC
>CAKUCT010000066.1 GCA_934643765.1 uncultured Oscillospiraceae bacterium | reverse complement strand
ATTAAAAAAATCGACGGAGAAGTGCGTTGCGCAAACGCGAAGGAGTACCATGATTCCTTGCGCAAAAGAGAGGTTTGCATTTCAATGGATGGTTCGCAAATAATAGCCCAAAAAAAGAATTTAATTGATACACTGATAAGTTCAGCCCTCACGGACAGCATGCAGAATTTAGCGAATGAGTACAGGGCAATAAAGGAGGATAAGGACAATGGCTAACCTTCAAGAACGCCGCGACAAAACCGGCAGGCTCATTTCCTACTCCATCCGTGTCCATCGCGGGCGAGGGGCAGACGGAAAGCAGCTCAAACCGTGGACGGCGACATTTGACGTTTCGCCCACGTGGACGGAAAAAAGCGCAAGAAAAAAAGCCGAGGCGTTCGCCGCGACCTTTGAAAAAGAGTGCCGGGAAGGTGTGACCACCGACAGCCGGTTAAAATTTGAAGAGTACTGCGAGTATGTGCTTTCCATGAAGGAGCAGCGCGGGGCGAAGCATACGACCATCGTCCGATACAGGGAACTGGCGCAGAGGATTTACCCGGCGATCGGGCATATCAAGCTCAAAGACCTGCGCGCAGACCACCTGAACAGCCTGTACACGGCGCTTGCAAAGCCCGGTGTCTGCAAGGGGACGCCGCGCGCCAGTGCGAAGATAGACCTCGCCGCGCTTCTCAAAGCGCAGCACATGACCCGCACCGGAATCGCAAAGCAGACGGGTGTTCCGGTCAACACGGTATCCGCCGCCGTCAAGGGGCAGGACGTCAGCCCGGACGCTGCAAGGGCGATTGCCGAAGCGCTGGGCATCGACTTCGCAAAGGCGTTTGCTGGAAAAGACGAAGCCCGCTCGCTCTCGCCGAAGACGATTTTAGAGCATCACCGGCTGATTTCTACCGTGCTCGATCAGGCAGAGAAGGAAGGACAAGTGCCGTTCAACGTCGCTGCAAAAGCAACGCTTCCGAAGATCACGAAGAAAGAGGTCAACTACTTCCAGCCCGATCAGATCGCCGCCATTCGCGACGCACTCAAGCAGGAGCCTTTGAAGTGGGAGACGCTGACGCACCTGTTTCTGCTGACCGGCGCAAGGCGCGGGGAGATTCTGGGGCTCAAGTGGCGCGCGGTCGACTTCGACGCGAACCGAATCCACATCTGCAACAACGTCCAGTACACGCCAGATCGCGGCATTTACGAGGACACGCCCAAAACCGCCGCGTCCAACCGTTTTATTTCGCTCCCGGCTGAGACGATGCAGCTGCTGCGCAGGTATCGCGCATGGCAGAGCGCCGAGCGGCTGCGGCTGGGCGAGTATTACGAAAACCAGGACTTCGTCTTTGCGCAGGATAACGGTCAGCCCCTCCACCCGGACAGCGTGACGGACTGGATGAAGAAATTCAGCAAGCGCCACGGTCTGCCGCACATCAACCCCCACGCCTTCCGGCACACGATGGCAAGCATGCTGTATTTTAGCGGCGTGGACTCCGTTTCGATCTCAAAGCGGCTCGGTCACGCGCAGGTCAGCACGACGGCGAATATTTACGCGCACATCGTCGAAGAAGCCGACAAACGAAACGCCGATATTCTGGCAAGCGTGTTTCTCAAAAAGGCGTGATTTTTTCGGCGAGTTGAATTAAAGTTGAATTTTCCACTTGCGCGCGGTTTTGTTTTTGCGTAGAAAATAAGAAAAACAGCCGGTTTCGTAGTGAAACCAGCTGTTTTTATGGTTGCGGGAGAGGGATTTGAACCCCCGACCTCCGGGTTATGAGCCCGACGAGCTACCGAACTGCTCTATCCCGCGATATAAATTTCACTCTCTCAAGCGAGCTTATTTATAATAGCACGAAGGCGCTGCTCTGTCAAGGGAAAAACGAAAATTATTTTAGCGCAGGATGCCCCGCCGTGTTCAATCTCTGCTTGCGGCTGTCGTGCACCGGCCCACCATGTGGCAGGCTTTCTTGTTCACACTTTTGAGGCGCTCAGAAAAGAAGCGATGAAAGACCTATCCATAGTGTTTTGCGCGTTCAATTCCCGACTGCAGGCGCCACGGTCTGCGCAGCAGACCGTACTCCGCCATAAAGAAAAGACACGCTTCCGCGTGTCTTTTCTTTATGGCGGAGTGGGAGGGATTCGAACCCTCGGGCCGCTCAACACGGCCACACGATTTCCAGTCGTGCTCGTTATGACCGCTTCGATACCACTCCATGTATCTGCTGTCATAATTGACAAGTTCGGTATGCCCCGAACAGCTCAGTTATCATACACGAAAACGAGCCGCTTGTCAAGCCCTTTTCTTCATTCCGCCGATAAAACCTGCGCGCAGGCCTGCAGAACCTTTGCGGCGATCGGCGCGGCCACGGCGCTTCCCGAGCCGCCGTTCTCCACGAACACCACAAACGCCACCGGGCAGCTCTCGTCCTGCACAAAGCCCGCGAACATGGCGTTAGCCGTCTGTCCCTCGCGCTCTGCCGTGCCGGACTTGGCGCAGACGGACAAACCGCCGAACTGCCAGTCTCCATAGACCGTCTGCACGTCGTTGCGCATCATACTTGTAAGGATCCCGGCCGTCTGCGCCTCCAGCATGGGCTCCGTCAGCTCCGTTTCTGCCTCATAGGTAATCCGCTCGCCGTTTCGGATGCGCTGCATGAGATACGGCTGCGGCGCGCGGCCGCCGTTCGCGATGGCGCCGAGATAGCGCAGGAAGGCCGGCGCGCTGATCTGGTCGGTATATTGGCCGATGCCGGCCCAGGCGACGTCTCCGTCGTCTGCGTCCGTCAGATCGACCACGCCGGACGCAGACGTATAGCCCTCGCAGGACATCGTGCCCGTCAGGCCCAGCTTTTCCGCGTACTGCTGCAGCGTTTTCGCGCCAAGCTCCGCCGCCAGCTCGCCGAAGGCCACGTTGCACGAGTGCGCTAGCGCGCCGGACAAATTGAGGCTGCCATGCACACCATTGCAGATGATCTCCTGCCCGCCGATGATCGTTTTTCCGCTGCACTGGAAAGTCCGCGTCTGCACATCCGCAATGGTCTCCAACGCGGCTGCCGCCGTCACCAGCTTAAAAATCGAGCCCGGCGTATACGCCGCGTCAAAAAACCGGTTGAGATAGACGCCCTCATACGCGCCCGTTGTATCCCCCGCTACATCCGGCACATTGTCCGGATCATAGCTCGGCGATGTGACCGCGCAGATCAGTTCCCCTGTCTTGTAGTTATACACGCCGATCGTCCCGCGGTAGCCGGCCAGCGCCTGCTGCGCCGCGGCCTGGACGCTTGCGCTGATGGTCAGACGCGCCGCGATTTTATCCGGATCGAAGCTGTAAAGCCCATTTATCACGTCAAAGCCAATCATCTCGGACGCATAGGTCTTGAGCAGCGGAGCGCTGATAAAGCCGTCGCGGTCACCGAGCAGATGCATCGTCGCCGTGCGGACAAGCGCGTCGCCACTGTATGCGCGACCGTCGGTGCTGTCGAGAATCAGGGTACCCGACCGGTCATAGATCTTACCGGCATCCGGGTTGACACCGGTGTAAAGATGCGGGCTTCCGGGGAACGAGACCCACTGCCCAGCCTTTACAAAATACTTCACGCAGAATCCGAGCACACCCACAACCAGCGCCGCGGCCAGCGCCAGCGCGAACCACGCGCGTTTGGATACTTTCTTCATACCGCGGCCTCCTTTCTTCCGGGCAGTCGGATGGCAAAGCTCGCGTTCTGCCGCGTGTCCGCCGCCTTAATAAAGGCAAGAAGCCCCCAGACGCAGATCATGCTCGAGCCGCCGTTTGACACAAACGGGAACGTGACGCCCGTCAGCGGCAGGATATCCACCGTTCCGAGCACATTCAAAAGCGTCTGCACCACATAGATTGTCACTGCACTCACCGCGCCGATGGCGTAGAAGCAGCTTCTGCCCTGCGGCAGGGACCGCACAACAAACGCAACCAGAATCACAATCGCCGCCACCAGAAGGCAGGCCAGAATCAGCCCCCACTCCTCACTGACCAGCGCGAACACCAGATCGGTGTCAGCCGCGCCGACATAGTGCAGCCAGCCCTTTCCCGCGCCAAGGCCGAACAGGCCGCCCGATGCAATGCACATCATGGCCCGGGTCTGGGAGTAGCCAGTCGTCGCCGCGTTTTCCCACACATGGCCCCAGGCCGAAAAGCGCTTCATGGCATAGGGCTTGAACTGCAGGGCGAGCACGCCTGCAAAGCCCGTTCCCGCGCAGGCAAGCGCCAGCGTTGCAAAATTGCCCGAGCGCAGGAACGCGATGACGAGAAATGTCACAAAAAAGATGATGGCCGTTCCGAAGTCATTCATCAGCGCCAGGCAGCCGCAGATGGCCGCCGAGTAGCCGATGAACAAAATCAGGTTCCGCTTCGCCATCAGGCGCTGCAGCGTCGAAGCGCCCGCAAACACAAAGCAGATCTTCACAAGCTCCGACGGCTGGAAGGAGACGCCTCCAAACTGCATCCAGTTCTTCGCGCCGAACTTTTCAACGCCGAGCAGCAGATTTGCCGCCAGCAGCAAAATGCCGCCCGCCGAAGCAAGATAGCGGATTTTCTTCGCCCGCTCCAGATCGCGCAGGCTCCAGCTGACCGCAATATAGGCCGCAAGCCCGCAGGCCACGGCGATGAGCTCTTTCCGGATGGCATCAGGCGCGGAGGTTGCAACAACGCACAGCCCCATTGTAGTCAGGAAAAATGCCACGGTCTCGACATCAAAGCTTCTGCGCCGCGCCAGACGCAAAAGCAAAAACATGCCCCACTGCATCGCAAGCAGCGCCAGAAAGCCCAGGGCAATGGCGTCGCTGTCTTCCGGACTGTGGATGCAAAGCTGCGCGCCGGCCAGAATCTGAAATACCGTCAGAATCAGAAGCGTCAGCCCCGGGCGCACCACCGCGCGCTTGGACCGGGCTTCCGCCTGGATGCGCTCCTGTTCGGCTGTAATCGGCACGAGCGTAAACGCCACGCCGCCAAACGAAATCACGTCTCCGAAGCGCACAACCGAAAAGCTCTGCGCCCTGCCGTTGACCTGCACGCCGCCGGTCGAACCGGTGTCCTGAATGGTCCAGCTGCCGTCGTCATAGCGCGTGAGCACCGCGTGGCTGCGGGAGATGGTCGGATACTCCAGCATCACATCGCAGCCGCGGCCCCGTCCGATGAGATTTTCCCAGTGCATGACCGGGATACGGTCGCCCGCCGGGCCCGCCAGCCAGGCCCAGACCTCCGGCTCGCGCCGGAACAGCAGCAGCGATTTTCCGCAGCGGATCAGAATGATCAGCGCCAGCAGCGGAAAGACAAAGCGCAGCGCGCCGTCGATGACAGCAAACGCCGCCTCGTCTTGTACCTGCGATAGCCATTGCTCCAAAAATTCCTGCATGGGTTCCTCCTGCATGGTTCAAACGAAGCCGCTGCGGCCGCAGCGGCTTCCAACATTTCTTACGACTGACGTTCTTGCTTCGGCGCCTCTTCCGCCGTGGCCTGCTCTGCAGGCACCTCTGCAGGGCGATCCAGATCCTCCACCGTGTGGATGGCGTAATAATCATCCGTTACAGTGCTCTTATGCTTCTTGCGCAGCGCAGAGTTTACAATGTCGCTGATGACAAGATAGATCACCGCGAACACCGGCACGCCAAGCAGCATCCCGGCAAAGCCGAAGATACTCGCCGCGACGGTGATGGAGATCAGCACCCAGAAGCCCGAAATGCCGACGGTGTTTCCAAGAATCTTCGGGCCGATGACGTTGCCGTCCACCTGCTGCAGCACAATGATGAAAATGATGAAATAAAACGCCTGCAGCGGATTGACCAGCAGAATAATCAGCGCGCTCGGCACAGCGCCGATAAACGGGCCGAAGACCGGGATGACATTCGTCACGCCGACAATCGTCGCAATCAGCGCCGTGTACGGAAGTTTCATGATCGACATGCAGATATAGCACAGCACGCCGATGATGGCCGAGTCGATGATCTTGCCGATGATGAAGCCGGAAAAAATCCGGTTGATATTGCTGCCAAGCTCCATCAGGTGATTCGCCGCATCCGGCTTGCAGGCCGCCACGACCATCTTCTTGGCCTGTGCCTGGAAGGTTGTCTTCGACCAGAGCATGTAAATGGACGCGACCAGGCCGATGATGAAGTTCGTGATCGACTTGACCACCGCCATCACAGACGTCGTCAGCGTCGCGAGCACCTTCTGCATATCGCTCAGGAAGCTTGTCTTGACCCAGTCCTCTACATAGGTCTGCACGGCGTCGAGCGCTTTTTCCACATAGGTTCTGATTTCGGGGTTTCCCTCCAGAACATTGACCGCCCAGGTTTCAAGACTCTGATAATATTCCGGCGCGCTGTTGACAATGCTCATCACGCTCTCATAGAGCTGCGGCAGCAGCATCGCGAAAAACGCGTAGACAATCAGCACGGCAAAGACGAACGCAAAGACAATGCCGATGGCACGGCTGATCTTTTCCGCGCGCGGCTGCTTCATCCCGCGCTTTTCCAGCAGCGGCCGCAGCCGAAGGTCCACAAAGTTTACAATCGGATTAAGCAGGAATGCAATCACAATGCCGGAAACAAGCGGTGAGAGGATTTTTCCGATGGTCTGCAGCAGGGCAAAAAAGCCCGGCAGGTTTGTAAAAATCACCACCAGCAGAATGCTGATAAAAATCACAATCAAGGCCGTCAGGCCCCATTTGAAATATCGCCGGTCATGTTCTTGCTGCATGCGCTCTCCCCCTTTTCTTTGCCCGTTTAGAGTACCATACGCCCGAAAAAACGTCAAGAAGCCTTAAGAATATCTTCACATATTGTTTGCATTTAGTCCTTCGCGTGCGCCGCGTCATACGCGCGCA
The DNA here is from genome assembly GCA_934643765.1 of uncultured Oscillospiraceae bacterium. GTDB lineage: Bacteria > Bacillota > Clostridia > Oscillospirales > Oscillospiraceae > CAG-170. The sequence continues at coordinate 2,260 of CAKUCT010000066.1, read as the reverse complement.
GCCGCGCAATTTCATCGGCGTACCCGTTAAGTTCGTTCGGCGTCTCGAGAATCATCGGAAGATGCCGCAGCGCCGGATGCTCTATGATACGGCAGAACGCCGCAAAGCCAAGATACCCTTCTCCCAGCTTCTCGTGACGATCCTTGTGCGCGCCGAGAGGATTTTTGCTGTCGTTGAGATGCAGCGCGCAGAGCCTTTCAAGGCCGATTTCCCGGTCAAATTCCTCCAGCACCGCCTCCAAATTCTGCGCGATGTCATACCCCGCGTCACTCACATGGCAGGTGTCCAGACACACGCCGAGCTTTTCCGGCATGGCCGCGCGGTCGATGATTCTCCGCAGCTCGCCGAAGCGTCCGCCGATCTCCGTGCCCTTTCCTGCCATCGTCTCCAGAAGGACGACGGTCTGCTGCTCTTCAAACATTGCCGCATCCAGGCTCTCGGCAATTTTTCGGATGCCCTCGTCTGTCCCCTGCCCGACGTGGCTTCCCGGATGGAAGTTGTAGAAATTACCCGGCAGCGCCTGCATGCGCTGAAGATCATCGCGCAGCGTCTGCCGCGCAAACTCCAGCGTCTTTTCGTCCTTCGCGCAGGGATTGACGGTATAGGGCGCGTGGGCCACAATTTTCCCGATTTTCCCTTCCTGCTGCATCTGCCGCAGCGCTGCGGCGTCGTCCGGGTCTATGGCCTTCGCCGCGCCGCCTCTTGGATTGCGGGTAAAAAACTGAAAGGTGTTCGCGCCGATGGACAGCGCCGTGCGCCCCATGGCCGCGAAGCCCTTGGACGAAGAAAGATGACAGCCAAGAATCAGCATAGATGCCTCTCCATTTCATAAGAATTCTTAAGATATAGTATAGCACACCGCGGACGCCTTGTCATTTTCCCTCTTTTCATGTAAAATCCAGAAATAGGGGGCGGTAGCAATGGCACGGTCAGAACATCAGAAACTCAAGCTCTTATATCTCAAAGAGCTCTTTGAAACGCAGTCGGACGAACAGCATGTGCTGTCCATGCAGGACATCATTTCCTATCTTGCCGCGCGCGGCATTTCCGCCGAGCGCAAAAGCGTGTACACCGATATTGCCTGCCTGCAAGAATTCGGCATGGATATTGTTTTGCAGAAGGGGCCGGGCGGCGGCTATTTTCTGGCCTCGCGGCCGTTTGAGCTGCCGGAGCTGAAGCTTCTGGTCGATGCGGTGCAGGCGTGCAAGTTTCTCTCCGAGCGAAAGTCGATGGCCCTGATCGCCAAGCTCTCTTCTCTTTGCAGCGCGCACGAGGCCGCGCAGCTCAAACGCCAGGTCACGGTCTGCTCGCGCGTCAAAACGATGAACGAGAGCATCTACTACACCGTCGACCGCATCCACGAGGCCATTGCGGAAAATGTCCAGATCAGCTTCCGCTATTTTGACTGGGGCGTAGACGGGCGCAAGCGCGAGCGCCCGGGCGAGTATATTGCAAGCCCCTATGCGCTGATCTGGGACGACGAAAATTATTATCTGATTGCCCACTCCGCACGGCACGGACTGACGCACTACCGCGTGGACAAAATGGCAAAGCTCACAAAACTCTCCTTACCTCGCCTTATCACCGACGAGGCCAGGAACCTTGATCTGAGCCGCTACGGCAAAAACGTGTTCGGCATGTTCGCCGGACAGCCGCAGCAGCTTCGCCTGCGCTTTGAAAACAGCCTCTGCGGCGTCGTAATCGACCGCTTCGGAAAAGACGCCATGCTCATCCCGGACGGCGAAGGCCGTTTTACCTTCACAACGGAAATTGTCCTCTCTCCGGTCTTCTACGGCTGGCTCGCGGGCTTTGGCAGCAAGGCCGAGATTCTCTTCCCGGAGAGTGTGCGGCAGGAATTTGCCGCGCTGTGCCGCCAGGCCGCGCAGCAGTATGATACATAATAAGAAGTCCCCGGAAAAGCATCGCTTTTCCGGGGACTTCACTTTAAGCCTCAACGATTTTTTGCCAAACTTTATGCTTTTGCAATCAGTTCCGCCGCGGGCATGATGTTGGAGACATCTGCCTGCTCCATATGGCCCTCGTCGCAAAGCCGCGCAGTCTGCGGATCGATGGGAAGCCGGGCCAGAACCGGCAAGCTGTACTCCAGCGCGATTTCCGGAAGCTTGCTCTTGCCGAAAATTTCAAACGACTTGCCGCAGTCCGGGCACTGGAAGTAGCTGTAGTTCTCGACAAAGCCATAGACCGGCACATCCATCATCTTCGCCATGTTCACGGCCTTGGAGACGATCATGGACACCAG
>CAKUCT010000065.1 GCA_934643765.1 uncultured Oscillospiraceae bacterium | reverse complement strand
CTCCAAGCTTTCCACCGTCCGCGCGCTGCAGTCGGTCGGCTTTGAAACCATTGCCAGCGGCGACAGCTACAACGATCTGGATATGATTCTGGCCGGTAAGGCGGGCTTCCTCTTCCGCACGACGGAGAAAATCAAGGCGGACTATCCGCAGCTGCCAGCGTTTGAGGCGTATGACGATCTGCTGGCCGCGATCCGCGCGGCGCTTTAAGTTATCGCATGTCCTTTTGTTTCCGCAAATCCGAAATGAAAATGAAAGGTGAATGAATATGAACGCTTTTTTACCCGCTGATATCCTGTTGCCGAAGACTGACCACATGGAAAAATGGGCGGTCATCGCCTGCGACCAGTTTACCTCTGACCAGGGCTACTGGGACCGTGTGCGCAAAAACGCAGAGGGCGCTGTATCCACCATCAATCTGATTCTTCCCGAGGCGGAGCTCGGCACCGAGCAGGAGGCTGCCCATACGGCCGAGATCAACGCGACCATGAAAAAATATATGGAAGACGGCGTCTTCACCGTCTATCCCAACAGCTATGTCTATGTGGAGCGGACGCTGGAAAACGGCTCTGTCCGCGAGGGTCTGGTCGGCATGGTTGATCTGGACGCATATGACTATTCCACCGGCGCAACCTCTGCTATCCGAGCCACCGAGCGCACGGTTGCCGAGCGTATCCCGCCCCGTCAACGTGTCCGCCGCGACGCGCCCATCGAGCTGCCGCACATTCTGATGCTCTGCGACGACCACGACAAGAAGCTCATTGAGCCGATTGGCGCAAAAAAGGACAGCCTCAAAAAGCTCTATGATTTTGATCTCATGGAGGGCGGCGGCCATATCACGGGCTGGCTTGTGGAAGGTAAGGACGTCGAAGCGTTCAACCAGGCGCTCAGCGCGTATTCGGCCACGGTCGGAGAGAAGTATCAGGGCCTCAAGGGCGTTCCGATGGTCTTCGCCGTCGGCGACGGCAACCACTCTCTGGCGACGGCCAAGAGCTGCTATGAAGAGCTCAAGAAGAATAACCCCGGCGTGGACCTTTCGAACCATCCGGCAAGATACGCGCTGGTGGAGCTGGAAAATATCCATGACCCGGCGCAGGTCTTTGAGCCCATCCACCGCGTGATCTTCAAGACCGAACCCAGAAAGCTTCTCAAGGCCCTGGAAGACGCCTGCGGCGGCAAGGAAGGCTTCGAGGTCAAGTGGTATATTGGAAAAGAAACCGGCACGGTTGTGCTTGACAAGAGCAAGGGCGAGCTGGCGGTCGGCATTCTGCAGCATTTCCTGGACGAGTATCTGAAGGAAAACGCGGGCGAGATCGACTATATCCATGACGACGACGCGCTTGTGGAGCTGGCGCAGAAGCCGGACACCATCGGCTTCCTGCTTCCGGCCATGGAAAAGAGCCAGCTGTTCCGCGGCGTCATTGCAGACGGCATTCTCCCCAGAAAGACCTTCTCCATGGGCCACAGCCGTGAAAAACGATATTATTTAGAGGGTAGAAAGATCAAGTAATGGTAACAATTCAGGAAGGCGCTTTTGCAAAGGTCAATCTGACGCTGGACGTACTGGACCGGCGCGCAGATGGCTATCACAACTTAAAATCCATCATGCAGACTATTTCCCTGCACGATGACGTGATGATTGACATCGGAACGGGCGATGCCTGGCAGCTGCACTGCTACCGCGAGATGCTGGATGAAACCGACCCGCAGAACCCGGTCTCCACGTTTGTAACCGAAGGGTTCCCGCAGAACGAAGAAAATCTTGCCTGGAAGGCGGCCAAGCTGTTTTTTGCGGCGGCGAAGATACCGGAAGAGGGGCTTGAGATTTTCATCAGCAAGCGCATCCCCATGCAGGCCGGGCTCGGCGGCGGCAGCGCCGACGCGGCGGCTGTGCTGCGCGGGCTGAACCGCCACTATGGGTATCCCCTGTCCATCCCGGCGCTGTGCGAGCTCGGCGGGCAGGTCGGCTGCGATGTGCCGTTCTGCGTGATGCAGGGGACGGCGCTGGTAGAGGGCGTCGGCGACCGGCTGACAAAACTCCCGGACGCGCCGGAGCTGTACTTCGTGGTCTGCAAGCCGGAGTTTTCCGTCTCCACGCCGGAGCTCTACCAGAAGCTCGATGAGACGTTCATCGAAAAGCGGCCTGACCACAGAGCCATGATGTCGAATCTGCAGAAGGGCGAGCTTCTTGGCATCGGCGGGAGCCTGTGCAATGTCTTTGAGCCGGTTGTGATGCAGGAGCATTTTGATATCAACTATATCCGCTCGATGATGATCACCTACGGCGCCTACGGCGCGCAGATGACGGGCTCGGGCTCGGCGGTGTTCGGCATTTACGACTCGTTTGAGTACGCAACCGTCGCCTGCACGATGCTGAAGGACAAATATAAGCAGGTTTTCCTGGCAACGCAGGTATAAAATCAGAAACAACCGTCTAAGCTTTAGATATTCTAAGGTTTAGGCGGTGTTTTTATGAAAAAACGATACATAACGGCGGCCATCTGCGTTGCTGCGGCCTTGATACTCGGGCTTTGCACCGCAGCGCAGGCGGACCAGCAGAGACTGTCTTCAAAAATCATCCGTCTGCACGTGGTGGCAGCTTCCGATACGGCCGGAGATCAGGCCGTAAAGCTTCAGGTGCGAGACGCTGTTCTACGCGAAACAAACGCGGCGCTCCAGGATGCGCAGGACGCCGGGCGCGCGCTGTACGCGGCGCTGCCGGAGATTGAGCGTGCGGCAAACCGGACGCTGCAGGCAGCAGGAAGTAAAGACACTGCGCGCGTGACGCTCCGGCACGAGCTCTTTCCGACGCGCGAGTATGATACCTTCCGGCTTCCGGCCGGCGTGTACCGCTCGCTTCGCGTGTCTATCGGCGAGGCGGCGGGACAGAACTGGTGGTGCGTGGTGTTCCCGGCGCTGTGCCTTTCCGCGGGGGCGGAGGAGCTGGAAGCGCAGGCCGCTGGCGCCGGATTTACGCCGGAAGAGCTGCAGCTGATTACGGGCGAGGATGAGGGGATAGAGCTGGAATTCAAGACGCTGGAGCTGCTTGGAAAACTCAAAGAATTTTTATGGGACGCGTAAAGCGTCCTTTTTTTTACGCACCCAAGCTGGTATAATGGCTGCAAAGACAGTCGAAAGGGGGCAGACGAGGTGCTGCATCTTCTGACGGGGCCGGACCGGCAGGCCAACACGGCGCATGTGATTGAGACCATCTGCGCGCGTGCGCGCGCCGGTATCGGCGGGCAGATTCTGATTGTGCCGGAGCAGTATTCATTTGAAACGGAGCAGGCCCTGTGCCGCACAGGCGGCGACACGATCAGCCGCTATGCGGAGGTTCTGAGCTTTACGCGTCTGGCCGCGCGTGTATTTTCCATCTACGGCGGCGTGAGCGAGCGCTATCTTGACGAGGGCGGACGGCTTTTGTGTCTGTACCTTGCGGCAGAGCGTATGAAAACGCAGATTAAATATTACGCTTCGGCGCTGCAGCGGCCGGAGTTTCTGGGCCAGCTCGGGCAGATGGTTGAAGAGCTGATGAGCTACTGTGTCAGCCCGGAGCAGATTCTGCGCGCGGCGGAGAAATTTTCGGGCCAGCGGGCGCAGAAGCTGACGGAGATCGGGCTTTTGTATGAGAGCTATCTGAGCGTCTGTAAAACCGGCAGCGCCGACCCGGTGACGCGCGCGGTGCGCCTTGGGCAGATGCTGCAGGAAGAGGACTATGCAAGCGGCCGGTATTTCTATCTCGACGGCTTTTCGGATTTTACCGGCGTGCAGCTGCAGATTCTGCAGGCGCTTGCGCCGCAGGCCAAAGAGCTTTGCGTCTGCTTGTGCACAGACGGCTCGCAGAGCGCCGCGTACAGCGCAGGCAGCGATACGACGCAGACGCTTTTCCGCATGGCGGCGCGGCAGAATGTTCAGGTAATACGCGCGCGCGTAGAAGAAAAGACGCCGCGGCCGCAGGCGCTTGCGTTCTGGCTGGAGCATGTGTTTGACGCGCAGGACGCGCCCCTGGACGCGCCTGCGCCGGAGGTCGCGCTTTCGCAGACGGCAAGCATCGCGCAGGCATGCGCGCTTGCCGCGGGAAAAATCAAAAAGCTTACGAGCGGCGGCGTGCGCTGGCGGCAGATTGCCGTCGCCCTGGCGGACCCGGCTTATGAATCGGCGCTTCGCCCGATGCTAGAAAGAGCCGGCATTGCGGCGTATTACGCCGGAACCGTGGATATTCTGCAGAAGCCCTTGCTGGCGGCCGTGCTCAGCGCGATGCAGGCGGCGAGCCGCTTTGCGTATGAAGATGTCATGCAGTATCTCAAGTCCGGCTTTTCGCCGCTGGAGATGGACGCGTGCGACCGGCTGGAGCATTACGCGTATTTCTGGAATATCCGCGGCCAGCAGTGGCTGGAGGAATGGACGCGCCATCCGGACGGCTTCGGCCGGGAGATGGACGATCAGGCGCGGCAGACACTTTTTACCCTCAACACCTGGCGCGAGGGCGCCATGCAGCCGCTGCGGCAGCTGCATGAGGCGTGGCTGCACGGAAGAACCATATCGGAACGCGTGCGCGCGCTGAGTGATTTTCTGGAGCAGACAGATTTTCCGCAGACCGCCTGCGAGCAGACGAATGAACTCTACGCCCAGGGAAGGCCCCAGGCCGCGCAGGAGCAAGAGCAGCTCTATGAAATCCTGATGACCGCCATGGAGCAGGCGGAGCTCGTGCTCGGGCCGCAGGAGATGGAGCTGGAGCGCTTTTTGCAGATGTTCCGGATGCTGCTTGGCTGCTATAAGGTCGGCTCGATTCCCGCCACGCTCGACCAGGTTCTGGTCGGGAGCCTGCAGTCCATGCGCCACAAGCACGCGGATTTTTTGATTGTGCTCGGAGCGGACGAGGGCGCACTGCCCGCGTTTTCGCAGCAGGCGGGCCTTCTTTCTGATGATGAACGCGAGGGTTTGGCAAAACTCGGCGTTGTGCTTTCGCCCTGCCGCCAGGCGCGGCTGGAGCGCGAGCTTGGATGGACGGCGCTGGCGCTGCAGAGCGCGCAGCGGGAGGTTCTTCTCATCAGCGGCAGCGAGCAGCCGTCGTATCTGATGGCAAGAACGGCGCGGATTTTGCCGCAGTGCGCCCGCCTTTCGCCGCAGGAGATGCCCTTTGTTCCGGACAGAACGGCGCTGGCCGCGGCGGCGCTGCGCGAAGAGGCAGACGGGCAAGTCTGGCAGCTTGATCCTCTGGCGCTGCAGGCGCGAAGAGAGCTTGAAAAGCGGCGCAATTATGTGTTTTCGCCCCTCGCCAGAGACACCGTGCAGGGGCTCTATGGCCGGGAGCTTCGGCTGTCGTCATCGCGGCTTGACCGGTTTGCAGGCTGCCGTTACGCGTTTTTCCTGCACGACGGGCTCAAGCTTGAACCCTGGAAGCAGGCGAGCTTCGACGCGCCCGCGTTCGGCACATTTGCGCATTACGTGCTGGAGTGCACGGTGCGCGATGTCATGGCGCAGGGCGGCTTTGCCGCCGCGGCGGACGATACGGTGCAGGCGATTGCCGCGCGGCATATGGACGAGTATGCGCAGAAGTTCGTATCTTCCCAGGAAGACCAGGACGGACGGATGGAATATCTGTTCCGGCGCAACCGCGAGGAGGTTCTGAAGATTACGCATGACGTGGCGCAGGAGCTGCGCGCGTCGCGGTTTATGCCCTGCGATGAGGAGCTGGCTTTCGCCAAGGACGGAAAGCTTCCGCCTGTGATGGTTGAGACGCCGGACGGACAGGCAGTGCTATCCGGCTTTGTCGACCGGGTGGATATTTTTGACAACGCGGGGCAGAAGTATTTCCGCGTTATTGACTATAAGACCGGCCACAAGGAGTTTGATTATACAGACCTTTTATGCGGCCAGGGGCTGCAGATGCTTATCTATCTGTTTGGCATCGAACGGGCATCCGGCGGGCACGTTGCCGCCGGCCGTAGGCCGGCAGGCGTACTTTATGTTCCGGGGCGGTGCGATGTGGAGCGGCTTGAGCCCGGACAGGGAGAAGAAAAGCTCCAAGCGCAGCGGCAGAAGCATCTGCAGCGGCAGGGGCTTGTGCTGCGCGACGAGGCGGTTCTGCAGGCGATGGAGCCGGGCGAGCAGCCGGCGTATCTGCCGTATCAGATCAAAAAGGGGGAGCTTACCGGCGATCTTGCGACGGCGGAGCAGTTCCGGCTCTTAGAGCAGTTTGTATCCCAAAGCCTCCGGAGTATGACGGGGCAGATTTTCTCCGGCAGCGTCACACCAAACCCGATTGTCCGCGGACCGCTGGTATCGAGCTGCCAGTATTGCGCGTATCGCGATGCCTGCCATATGGACGCATGCGCGCAGCAGCCGCGCTATATGAAAAAAATCGGTGCGGACGAGTTCTGGGCCGAATTGGAGAGGAGGCGGGCAGATGGCTGAAATAAAACTGACCCCGGCGCAGCAGGCTGTGGTGGACAATCGCGGCGGGGCGCTGCTTGTCTCGGCGGCGGCGGGCTCCGGAAAGACGAAGGTGCTGGTCGACCGGCTGATGTCCTACGTTCTGAACCCGGACAAGTCGGCCAATATTGACGAGTTCTTGATTATTACCTACACCAAGGCCGCGGCGAGCGAGCTGCGCGGAAAAATCAGCGCCGCGCTGACAGAAAATCTTGCAAAGAACCCGGAGAACCGGCACCTGGCCCGGCAGCTGACGAGAATCCATCTGGCGCAGATTTCCACCGTGCACGCTTTCTGCGCCAACATTCTGCGGCAGTACAGCGCGAGCGTGGATCTTCCGCCGGACTTCAAGGTCGCCGAGCAGACGCAGGCAAACAGCCTCCGCCAGGAGGTCTTCACAGATACCCTGGAGGAGGTCTACCGGCAGCGGCGCGGGAACCCCGATCTGGCTGCGGTTATTGACCAGCTCGGTTTCGGGCGCGACGACAGGCGGCTGACAGAGCTTTGCATGCAGTGCTATGACGCCATTGGCTGCCGGCGCGACCCGAAGAGATGGACCGAGCAGGCGCTTTCGGCGTATGAAGCGGATGGACCGGCGGAGAAAACGGTCTGGGGCGCGTTCTGGATGGAAAAGCGGGCGCAGGCACTGGCGTTTGCAGCGCGGAATCTGGAAAAGGCGCTGGTGCTGATCGGGAAGGATTCCATGCTGGAAGAAAAGTACGCGCCGACGTTTGAAAAGAATCTGGCGCAGGTGCAGGCGCTGATGAAGATTGAAGCCTGGGACGAGGTACAGCAGAATCTGCTGACCGGCTTCGGGACGCTGCCGCCGGTGCGGACATGCGAGCAGCCCGCGTGCAAGGCGCGCGCGCAGAAGCTGAGAAAGGACGCCTTAGAGGCCATCCGCGACGCGCAGCGCGCGTTTTACGCGGACGATGAGACTGTTATGCGGGATTTATCCGCTACCGCGCCCGCCATCCGCGGTTTGTTTTTGCTGCTGCGGATGTTTGACAAGGCATATCTGCAGGAAAAGCGGCGGCGCAAGCTCCTGGACTTTTCCGATCTGGAGCATGAGGCCATCGCGCTTCTGACAAAGCCGGACGGAACGCCCAGCGCGCAGGCGCGGGAGATTGCCGCGCAGTTCCGCGAAATTCTGGTCGATGAGTATCAGGACTCCAACGAGGTGCAGGAGTGCATCTTTGAGGCGGTGTCCAGGGGCGGGCAGAACCGCTTCCTGGTCGGGGACGTGAAGCAGTCGATCTATCGCTTCCGGCTGGCAGACCCGGGAATTTTCCTGCAGAAATATGAGGCGTATCCGTCTTATCTGGACGCGGCGCCCGGCGAGCCGCGGAAGATTCTGCTCTCTGATAACTTCCGGTCGCGGAAGGAAGTGCTCGCCGCGGCAAACGACGTGTTTTCGCTTTGCATGCAGGGAGGCGATCTGGAGCTTCGCTACGGCGAAGCGGAGAAGCTTCGCGCGGGGCTTTCTTATCCGGAAACGGACATGCCAAAGGTGGAACTTCACTGCATCGACGCGGGCACCGCGGCGCAGGACGACGAGCAGGCGCCGGAAAAGCGCGAGGTGGAGGCGCAGTTTGTGGCCCGGAGAATCCGGCAGCTTCTGGACTCCGGCATGGAGGTGACGGACCACGGCGCGCTCCGGCCCGTGCAGCCGGGCGATATTGTGATTCTGATGCGCTCGCCCGGGCAGAACGCGGCGAGCTATCAAAAAGCGCTCAGCGCGCAGGGGATTGCGAGTGTCTGTGACCGCGGCGGCAGCATCTTTGACACCACCGAGGCACAGGCCTTCCTGGCCGTCCTGCAGATCATCGATAACCCGCACCGGGACATTCCTTTGGTGACGGCGCTGGCAAGCCCGGTGTTTGACATCTCGCCGGAGGAGCTGGCCCGCGTGCGCGCGCAGAGCCGGATGGCGGATTTCTATGACTGCTTAACCGCGTCTTCGGCACGCAGCGAAAAGCTGGACGCGTTTTTGCGGTGGCTGACAGAAATGCGCGCGCAGAGCAGGCTCCTTCGTCTGCCGGAACTGATCGATCTTGTGATGCAGACGACGCAGATGGAGGACGTCTTTTCCGCCATGTCCGGCGGCGAAGGCAGAACGGCAAATCTTGCGCTGCTGCGCGCGCAGGCGGCGGCCTTTTCCGCTGGCAGCAGCGCGAGTCTGATGGGCTTTTTGCGGAGCCTGGAGCAGCTGCAGCAAAGCGGCGGGACGATTGCGCCGGCAAGCGCAGGCGCACTGGACGACGGCGTGCAGATTATGAGCATCCACAAGTCCAAGGGGCTGGAGTTTCCGGTTGTGTTTCTGGCCGATTTGTCGCGGCGGTTCAATCTGCGCGATGCGTCGCTCGGCGTGCTGCTGGACGATACGCTCTTTGCCGGGGCGAACGTTGTGGATATGAACGCCAGGGCGTATTATCCGTCTCTGGCGCGCATGGCGATTGCGGAAAAAAAGACGATGCAGACCGTAGCCGAAGAGCTGCGCGTTTTGTATGTGGCGATGACGCGCGCAAAGGAAATGCTTGTGATGAGCTACTGCGCCTCGCGCCTTTCCACGACGCTCAAAAAATGGAACGAAGCGCTGGAGCTTCCGCTTCCGCCGCAGACGGCGGCAAGCGCCCGCTCGCTGGGCGACTGGGTGCTGATGACGGCGCTTTGCCGGACGGAGGCGGGCGAACTGTTTGCCGAGACCGGGCCAAATGAGGTC
>CAKUCT010000064.1 GCA_934643765.1 uncultured Oscillospiraceae bacterium | reverse complement strand
GTCTGTGGTCTACGAGAGAGGGGGCGCGAAGGTATGAAAAAATGTGCTTTCACAAGCCTCGACGCATTATTTGCCGAGCTGTCCGCTCTTTGGCCGCTCTACATCCCGTCCGACGATGCGGCCGGGCAGGCGCAGTTTACCAGATGGCGGGCGGGCATGGCACTCTCGAAGCGGCTGAACACGGTGCGTTCTGCCAAGGATCTCTTTTTCCCGCAGGTGGAAAATCTGGCGGGGTTTAAACGCGAAGGAAAGAATATTGAAATTTTTGAAACCAGAAGCGAGACACAGCCCTTTGTCCTGTTCGGCGTGCGCGCATGCGACGCGAGAAGCTTTGAGATTTTAGATAAAGTCTTTTTGAAAGAACCGGTCGACACCTTCTACGCCGCACGGCGCGAAATGGGCACAGTCGTCACCCTGGCCTGCACGCGGCCGGAGGAGACATGCTTCTGTCAGAGCTTTGGCATTGACCCGGCAAATCCGGCGGGCGATGTTTCCTGCTGGATAGAGAAAGAGCACCTCTACTGGCGATCGAACACCGAAAAGGGTGCGGCGCTGACCGGGGCGCTGTCTACGCTGGAGGACTGCGAGGATACTGCAGTAAAAGCCCAGCAGGCGCGCACGCACGGGGTTTTGCAGAAGCTTCCGCTGGCGCAGCTGGATCTTTCGGCGCTCGGCGCCGGAAAAACTGAGGCGCTGTTCCATCGGCCGGAGTGGAAACAGCTCTCTGAGAGCTGCCTTGGCTGCGGTACGTGCACATTCGTTTGCCCGACGTGCCAGTGCTACGATGTCCAGGAGTTTGACACCGGCAAAACCGTCCGGCGTTTCCGCTGCTGGGACAGCTGTATGTACTCCGACTTTACCAAAATGTCGGCGGGCCAGCCGCGGCCCACGCAGCTTGAGCGCTTCCGCCAGCGATTTATGCACAAGCTGGTCTATTTTCCGGACAACAACGAGGGCCAGTTCGGCTGCGTCGGCTGCGGCCGGTGCCTTGCCAAGTGCCCGATTCACATGAACATTGTCAAGGTCATCAAAACGATGGGAGGCGGAGAAGATGCGACATGATCCTTTGATTCCGAATCTTGCCGTTGTGACCGATATCCGCGTCGACACCCCGGATGTCAAAACCTTCCGCGTGGTGGGCTTGGACGGCAAGAAACCCTTCGAGCATATCCCGGGCCAGTGCGCGATGCTGTCTGTTCCGGGCGTCGGCGAGGCGCTGTTTTCGATTACCTCCAGCCCCACGGAAGAAGACTTTGTGGAGTTTTCCATCAAAAAGTGCGGCTGCGTGACCTCGTGGCTCCACGACATGGAGCCCGGCCAGCAGATCACCATCCGGGGTCCCTACGGAAACGGCTTTCCAGTAGATACGGCCTTTGCGGGGAAAGATCTTCTCTTCATTGCCGGCGGCATCGGCCTGGCACCCTTGCACTCGGTCATCAACTACTGCCGGCACTATCGTGACCGCTACGGAAAGATAGATATTGTCTATGGCTCCCGCTCCAAAGAGGATCTGGTTGATTACCCGGAAATTGAAACTGTCTGGTGCAAAGAGGACGGTATTAACGTGCACCTGACCATTGACCGCGAGCAGCCGGAGTGGGACGGCCATGTGGGCTTTGTTCCGAACTATGTCAAGGAGCTCGGCTTTACGACCGACAAGACGGTCGTCATGTGCGGCCCTCCCATCATGATTAAATTCACGCTGGCAGGTCTTATGGAGCTCGGCTTTGCGCGCGAGCAGGTGTATACGACGATGGAGCTGAAGATGAAGTGCGCGCTCGGCAAATGCGGCCGGTGCAACATCGGAAACAAATACGTCTGCAAGGACGGGCCGGTTTTCCGCTTTGACCAGTTGGATCAGCTTCCTGATGAGTACTAATCTGGCAAAAAGCAGGGGCTTTTTGCCAAAGGGGATGCGCCTCGACTGCGCGCAGAATGTTGTCCCACGGGGTCAACATTCCACACTTGCGAGGCGATATGTATGTTTCCGGTCAGCAGAGCCGCCGGATAACATGAATTTCCATTTTATTTCGCCGTGCGCGGCGAAACTCTACGAGGTTATGACAAGAAGGAGCGACACGATGGAAACAATGGTGAATGTGTTCCTGTTTGGAAAGAAATATGAAGTGCCGGAGAGCCTGACCATCATGGAGGCCATGGAGTATTCCGGCTACCAGTTGGTGCGCGGCTGCGGCTGCCGCAATGGCTTCTGCGGCGCGTGCGCGACGATCTACCGCATCGCGGGCGACCGCGAGCTCAAAGCGTGCCTTGCCTGCTCGACAAAGGTCGAAAACAATATGTATGTGGCGACGCTGCCCTTCTTCCCGTTGGTAAAAGAAATCTATGACATCGAAAAGATCAGGCCCACGCAGCAAATTATGATGCAGCTGTATCCCGAGATCTATTCCTGCGTCGGCTGCAACGCCTGCACGAAGGCATGCACGCAGGGGCTTAACGTGATGCAGTACATCGCCTACGCGCAGCGGGGCGAGTATGAAAAGTGCGCGGAAGAATCGTTTGACTGCGTGATGTGCGGCGTGTGCTCGTCGCGCTGTCCCGCCGGCATTTCGCATCCGCAGGTCGCGATGCTGGCCCGGCGCCTCAACGGTAAGTTCTTGGCCCCGCACTGTGAACACCTGGATGTGCGCGTGGAAGAAATCCGGGAAGGAAAGTTTGAGGCTCTGATTGAAAGTCTGATGGAAAAGCCCTTGGACGAGATCAAAGAGCTCTATAACCACCGCGAGATGGAAGCGTAAGGAGGCAGCACGATGTATACCGATCCCAAAATTCAGGAATCTATCCGCAAGGTCGAAGCGGCGCGCGCGGAGAATGTCAAGCTGAATCCGGCGCGCATGAGCGCGGAGGAAAAAGAGACCTTGCTCAAGACCTTCCACCCGGACTATCGGGAAAACCAGTTTACAACGCTGCGCGTCGGCCCGAATAAGGGGGACAAGGTTCCGCTGGAGCTGGCGGCGCTGCTGGAGGGCAGAGCGCGGCTGCTGGACGAGCACGCAGATCTGACGAGCGTGGACTATGAGGCAGATGTATTGATCATCGGCGGCGGCGGCGCGGGCTGCTCGGCGGCAATCGAGGCAGACAACGCGGGGGCGAAGGTGCTGCTCGTGACGAAACTTCGCATGGGCGACGCCAACACCATGATGGCCGAGGGCGGCATCCAGGCGGCGGACAAGCCGAACGACTCCCCGGCCCAGCATTTTCTGGACGCCTACGGCGGCGGCCACTTTGCGGCGCAGAAGGATCTTCTTTACAAGCTCGTCACCGAGGCGCCGGAGGCCATCCAGTGGCTGTCCGGGCTCGGCGTGGAATTTGACAAGGCGCCGGACGGCACGATGATTACGACCCATGGCGGCGGCACGTCGAGAAAGCGCATGCACGCGGCCAAGGACTACTCGGGCGCCGAGATCATGCGCACGCTCCGCGACGAGGTTTTAAACCGCGGCATTGAGGTCGTGGACTTCACATCGGCCATTGAGCTGATTCTCGATGAAAACGGCCGCTGCGCGGGCGCGGTGCTGCAGAATATGGAGACCAAGGAAATTCTGATTGCCAAGGCAAAGACCGTGATTCTAGCTACCGGCGGCGCGGGGCGGCTGCACTATCAGGGCTTCCCGACCTCCAACCACTACGGCGCGACGGCAGACGGTCTGGTGCTGGGCTACCGCGCGGGCGCAAAGCTTCTGTATCCGGATACGCTGCAGTACCATCCCACAGGCGCGGCCTTCCCGGCGCAGATCTACGGCGCGCTGGTGACGGAAAAGGTGCGCTCGGTCGGCGCGATGCTGGTGAACTGTGAGGGCGAGGCGTTCATGAATCCCCTCGAGACGCGCGACGTAGCCGCGGCGTCCATCATCCGCGAGTGCTCCGAGCGGCACAAGGGCGTCAGAACCCCGCTGGGGGACGCCGTGTGGCTGGATACGCCGATGATCGAGATCAAGGGCGGCAAGGGCACGATTGAAAAGCGAATCCCGGCGATGATGCGCATGTTCGGCAAACACGGCATCGATATTCGCACGGGGCCGATTTTGGTCTATCCGACGCTGCACTATCAGAACGGCGGCCTGCACATTACCCCGGATGGGCAGACGGATGTGGAGAATCTCTTTGCGGCCGGTGAGGTCGTGGGCGGCATCCACGGACGCAACCGCCTGATGGGCAACAGTCTGCTGGATATCATTGTCTTCGGCCGCAACGCCGGACGAAACGCGGGCGAAAAGGCAAAGAGCGTCACAGCCGGCGCGCTGACTCTTTCTCACGTGACAGCTTTTGAAGAAGAACGAGCAAACGCCGGAATATTGGACGCAATGCCATCGCCGCGTCTGCTGCCGGACTATACAAGAAAGAGAGATTGAGGGAGGAACACCATGCACCTTGCAGAGATTTTGGAAGCTATGATGATCATCAGCTTTGGCATTTCCTGGCCGCTGTCCATTATCCGCTCTTATCGCAGCCGATCGACAAAGGGCAAGAGCGTGCTCTTCAGCTTTTTCATTTTGTTTGGCTATCTGTGCGGCATCTCGTCGAAGCTGATGACGCACAATCATAATCTTGCGTTCTATTTCTACATTCTGAATATCACGATGGTGACAATCGATATCTGTCTGTATTTCCGCAATCGGAAGCTGGAACGGCAGGCAGCGTAAAAGCGTGAAGTAACAAAGGAATCCCGTCCTGTCCTGAGACAAGGCGGGATTTTTATATGCGCTATAAATGCTTTGACAGTTCCTCCGGGGACGTTTTTTGTAGCAGCGCGGTATAGATTGCGCTTTCCCGCAAGAAGCGTTTCGCGTCCGGCAGGGCGCTCAGCTGCGTCAAAAAGACCAGAAGCTCATGCCCCGGGCCAAACGTTTCCTGCAGAAACTGCATGGCGTTTTCCAGATGGGACGTAAGAAGCGCGCCGGAGGCGCTCTGCGATGCGCGGCGGGCGGTGGCTTCCTCTGTCAGGGCGGAAAGATCTGCTGCGCCGTCTGTCAAGGCATGCACCCGCCGGGAGAACAGGCGTTCCGCGGCTTCTTCTTCCGGCAATAGCACGCCGCAGTTTTTTTTCACCTGCATCGCCTGCTCGCGGCAGGCAAGCTGCTCGCGCGCGGCGGCAAGCGGTTCGGGGGCATTTTGTACGGCGCGCAGAAAGCTTGAAAGACTTTCGGAGAAGGTATGATCGCTGCGCCACTGGCGCAGCTCTTTGGATAGGGCATGCAGCAAGAACTCCGCCGCGGCCAGCCGGCCGTCAAAGCGCAGCGCGCGCAGCTCCGGCGCGCAGGAACAATCGTTTCCCGCAAGAATCGATGGAATGTCCATCATCCGGGCGCAGGCGCTGCTCAGCTGGAAGAAGGCCGCAAACGAGGCCGCAATCTCTTCGTGCTGCAGGTATTCTCCAAAGAGCGTCTGCTCCACCGGAAAGCCAAGCCGCGCGTAGCTGTAGAGAATCTCAGAAAGATCTTCCCAGGCGCGCGCCGTGACGAAGCTTTTGCCATGTGCGTGCGGCTGCACGCAGTAAAAATGCTCTGAGTTTTGCTCCAGATAAGCCAGAATCGCCGGATGCAGGCCGCGCGCATGCGCGTAGCTCTGCCAGACGGAAAAGTTCTCCTCGATGTTCAGAAGCTTCACGCGGTCCATCGTCACCGCGTCAAACAGCCGCGCGGAGGCATTGTACTGTGGCGGGTTCCCTGCGGCGACGATCAGCCAGCCCTCCGGAAGCTGGTGCGTGCCGAAGCGCTTGCTCTGCAGCAGCTGCAGCATGGCGGGCATCAGCGTCTCAGAGACGCAGTTGATTTCATCGAGGAACAATATGCCGGTCGTTTGCCCGGTTTTCTCCATCTGGTCATAGACGGCGGCCAGAATTTCGCTCATGGTGTATTCCGTCGCCTGATAGGTCTTTCCGCCGTATACCTTTTCACGGATCAGCGGCAGGCCGAGCGCGCTCTGGCGCGTGTGGTGCGTCATGGTGTAGGCGACGAAGCCGGCGCCAAGCTCCTGCGCCAGCTGCCAGACGATGGCGGTTTTGCCGAGGCCCGGCGGGCCCATCAACAGCACCGGCCGCTGCCGGACGGTTGGGATGCGCAGAAGTCCGTCCGCGCTTCGCTCGGTATAGGCAAGAAAGGTCCGGCGGATGTCTTCTTTTGCCTGCTTTATATCCATTGTTCGTCCCTCCCGGGTTTTTCTGCGTCAAGAATCAGTTTTCCGGCCCAACGCGGCAGATCAATATCGTCATACCGGTACTGAAGCATGACAAATGTGACGGGGTACTCCGGCGCGCTGGCCGGGAAAACGCCGTAGCCGTCCGTAAAATATAAAACGCCGCCGAGCTGCGGCAGCTCGCCCTGGGCCACAAGACGGTCAATGTGGGCGAAGGCCGGGCGGAAGTCCGTTCCGCCGCCGCCGTAGAGCTCCAGATGCTCCAGATACCACTGGAATTCATCAAGCGTTGTGACAACCGCGTCTTGCTGCACCTCGCAGTCACATTGCAGAATGTGCAGATGGAAGCGCTCAAAAAACAGATGCTCGCGCAGCAGAATGTCGTGGACGGCGGAAAGAAAGTGGACAGTCAAACCGCGCGAGCAGGAGGCCGAGGTGTCCAGGACAATCACGAGCTCGCGCAGCTTGCGTTCCTCGGAATACTCCAGCGGCTCAATCAGCGGCATCGCGTCGTAGTGCGCTATGCCGTAGGCATACCAGGCGTAGGAAAAATCCGCGTCGTTGACGTGCCGGTTTTCACATACCACGGAAAACGCGCGCAAAAGCGCTGCAAACCGCGTGTGGTTTTCCGGCAGCGACTGCAGCCGCAGCCGCTGCGAGCCGGTACTGGCGCCGATTTTCGGCCGGTCAGAGCGCATATAGGGCTGAAGCTTTCCTGCCTGGCGCTTCCAGATGGCGGTAAGATCACCGCCATCTTCGCCGCCGGATGATCGGGCCTGCTGCAGAAGTGCTGCTATCTGCCAGAAGCTGTGGCTGTCGCGGGCAAAAAGCGGGCGCAGATGCGAAAGGTCTATCGGAAATTGCTCTGTCAGCTGGGCATAAATAGCGGAGGCGGAGAAGACCGTATCTGTGCGCAGGGCGTAGTAGGCTCTGGCAAGCTCGGGCTCCAGCGTTTTACCCAGCAGACGGCTTTGCAGGAAGACCGCCGCCATGTCGCAGGCCAGGTCCCAGCGTGCCGCGTCGCGCCCGCCGCGGCCCCAGAGATGGCCGAGCATGGCGTGCAGAACACTGTGGAGCAGCAGTTCTTCTCCCGCGCCAGATGTTTTCACGTGGGCTTCCAGCCACGCAGGTGGGGCGTAGAAATACCTGCCGTCGGTGCCGGGAAGCGCGCTCTCGCTTGTGCGCCAGTCCAGAAGGCCCAGCGGCAGAGCGAGCATCGGAAGCGCCTTGTACAGACGCCCGCGGATGATCTGATATAGCTGCGCGCCGCGCTCCATACAGCCGCCTCCTTCCGAGTCTCAACTGCTTTCAGTATAGCACGCGGCGGCGGCCGCTGCCAAGCAGAAAAAGTCCGGCAGCGCATTGCGCTGCCGGACAGAGTGACGAAAAATCTTTCAAATCGATGGCATCAGGACAAGATGCCGGTTGACTGCAGGAAAAGAATCAGCATCATCGCAGGCGCGATGTAGCGGATCATTACCGTGTAGATGCCTTTGCGGCGGAAGGTTTCGCCGTTGCGCTCCATCTCGCCGATGACATACTGCGGCGTTTTGACCCAGCCGATCAGAATGGTTGAGAGCAGGGCAATGAACGGCATCATCACGGAGTTGCTGATGTAGTCCATGATATCGAGCAGCTGCGCAGTTGAGCCGTTTGGCAGCTTCACTTCAAAATAGAAAATGCTGTAGCCCAGGGCGATGACGGCGGAGGCCGTCAGGTAGATGGCAGACAGAACGAGGACGGTCTTTTTCCGGCTGGTGTGGAAAATTTCCACGCAGTTTGCCGTGATGGATTCCAGGACGGAGATGCAGGAGGTGAGCGTGGCAAAGATGGCGGTGATGAAAAACAGCGCGCCAACGATAATGCCCGCCGTGCCCATGGCGTCAAAGACCTTCGGAAGCGAGACAAACATCAGGCTCGGGCCCGCGCTCATGCCATCGGTGCCGGAAAATACATACACGGCCGGGACGATCATCACGCCCGCGAGCAGCGCCACACCGGTGTCAAAGAACTCGATCTGGTTGACGGCC
This sequence comes from uncultured Oscillospiraceae bacterium, assembly GCA_934643765.1. GTDB lineage: Bacteria > Bacillota > Clostridia > Oscillospirales > Oscillospiraceae > CAG-170. The sequence goes on along the minus strand of CAKUCT010000064.1, from coordinate 1,011 downwards.
TTGTTGAGGTCGACGTCCTTTTTGACATACGAGCCGTAGGTGATCATAATGCCCATCGACACGCTCAGCGAGAAGAACAGCTGGCTCATCGCGTCAAGCAGAATCTCCAGGAAGCGGCTGACGGTGAGTCCTTCAAAATTCGGCGTGATGTAGTACAAAAAGCCCTGCAGACCGGTGCGGGTCTGGCCGGAGGCGTCGGTACTGCGGAGGGTCAGAGAATAAAACGCAATCAGGACAACCAGAACAAGAAGTACCGGCATCATGAACCGGGAGACCTTTTCAATGCCCTCTTCCACGCCGTTGTAGACGACCAGCGCTGTGACGGCCATGAACAAAAGTGCAAAAATTACAGGCGAGACAGGCGAGGTGATAAAGCCGGTAAAGTAGTTGTCCTGCGCCGCGGCGCTGGCCTGGCCGGTCAGATAGACGACGGCGTATTTTGTGATCCAGCCGCCGATGACCGCGTAGTAGGTCATAATCAGAACTGGTACCAGGAAGGTGAGAATGCCGAGGAATTTCCACTTCGGACTCATTTCCGCGTAGGCGCCGATGGCGCTTTTCTGCGTGTGGCGGCCGATGGCAATATCAGAGGTCAGAAGTGTAAAGCCAAACGTCAGAACCAGCGCCAGATAGATGATCAAAAACAGTCCGCCGCCGTCCTTTGCGGCCAGATACGGAAACCGCCACAGGTTCCCCACGCCGACCGCGCTCCCGGCAGCGGCCAGGACGAAGCCGAGCTGCCCGGAAAAATGATTGGATTTTTTCTCCATGATTTTGCTCCTTGTGTTTCTTAGGATGTATAAACATACAGCATGCATGCAGGCTTTAAAATACCACAAATCCGGGCAGAAGTAAACCGGGATTTCTCAAAGACAGTAGCGTCAGCTGACAAGCGCGTGTGCCCTTGTCAGCTGACGCTGCGGCCCGATGAAATAAAAGCAATCCCCAGATTGAAAAACAATCTGGGGATTGCTGTGCATGATCCAATTCTGGCTCAGTCAAAGCTATAGC
>CAKUCT010000063.1 GCA_934643765.1 uncultured Oscillospiraceae bacterium | reverse complement strand
GATGCACTTGAGTACGTCCTGATCTCCGACGTTGCGCCAGTACTGATAGAATTCGAAGGGGCTGGTCTTGTTCGGGTCGAGCCAGACGGCGCCCTTGGCGGTCTTGCCCATCTTCTTGCCTTCGCTGTTCATCAGCAGCGTGATGGTCATCGCGTGCGCGTCTTTGCCGAGCTTGCGGCGGATGAGCTCCGTGCCGCCGAGCATGTTCGACCACTGATCGTCGCCGCCGAACTGCATGTTGCAGCCATAGTGCTGGAACAGGTAGTAGAAGTCATACGACTGCATGATCATGTAGTTGAACTCCAGGAAGCTCAGGCCCTTTTCCATACGCTGCTTGTAGCACTCGGCGCGGAGCATATTGTTGACCGAGAAGCAGGCGCCGACATCGCGCAGAAGCTCGACATAGTTGAGCTTCAGCAGCCAGTCCGCGTTATTGACCATGATGGCCTTGCCCTCGCCGAAGTCGATGAAGCGCTCCATCTGCTTTTTGAAGCAGTCGCAGTTGTGCTGGATCATCTCCGGCGTCATCATCGAGCGCATGTCAGACCGGCCCGAGGGGTCTCCGATATAGCCCGTGCCGCCGCCGACCAGCACGACCGGACGGTTGCCCGCCATCTGCAGCCGCTTCATCAGGCACAGCGCCATAAAGTGGCCAACGTGCAGCGAGTCTGCCGTGGGGTCAAAGCCGATATAGAATGTGGCCTTGCCGTTGTTGACCATCTCGCGGATTTCAGGCTCGTTGGTCACCTGCGCGATCAGGCCGCGCGCTTGCAGTTCTTCATAGATTCCCATGGTGATTCTCCTTCTATATTCAAGTAAAATTAGAAACTTTTTTCTGGCGCAAAAGCGCCAGGGCTTTTTTGCCGTGGCGGCAAGTGTCCGTTTTTCTGGCGCTTGCCGCCACGGCGAGAAATCAAAAGCTAGCCTGGCATGCAATGCCAAAGGATGAAAAAGCCCTCTGCTCAAAAGACTGAGCAGAGGGCGAACATTCGCGGTACCACCTCTGGTTTGCCTGCTCCTCACAGAGCAGACCTTACCGGGTGCCAGTTGGCATCCTGCGCGATAACGGGCGCGGCCGACACACCCCTAATCGTTTTCTTTCAGGGGGCAGCTCCAGGAGGTATTTCACGCGCCGCGTCCGCTTCCTTGCACCAACCGGAAGCTCTCTGCAGAACAAAAGCGGGTTACTTCTTCCCTTCTTCGCTGTGTCCATATAACGGTAGCATCATAGCAAAAATGATGCGATTTGTCAATCAGTATTCGCCAAATAATGCCGTGAGCTTTCCATCGGCAACCTCATAGAGCGCGCAGTGCACGTCCATCATGCCCATGCAGTAGGCCCCTGCTACATAAATTTTCCCGTTTTCTGCGTAAATATCCGTCAGATTCTGCATGTTATTGCGCTCGTCGCGCGAGGCAAGCCTCGTTACGTTCCAGTCCCAGTCGACGGCTGCCACCTGCGTTGCGCAGGGGTAATACATAGCGGCGTATCGATACGTCGGATATTCTCCTGCGGGGTGCGTCAGCACATAATAGAGATCGCCAGAACGGCAAAAATCCAGAACAGGGGCCGGACAAATCAGATCGATTGTGTCGCCGCCGCGCTGATAGAGCCCTGCTTCTCCCCAGATATACCGCCCGTCAGAGCCGGTAAAGGGGCGAACGTCTGCTTCGCACGGCTTGATTTTCCACCAATCATACTGCGTTTTCTCTCCGGTCAGCGGTTTGACACGATACAAGCTTGTCTCGCTCTTCCTAGATTTTGTAACAAGCCAGTTGCTTCCGATCGTGCAGACATAGTCGTAGCCCTCTTTGCGGAGCACAAGCTGCGCCTTGAGCCGTGATAAAATTGCGGCGGCCTCTGCCCGCGTCACGCCTTTGTCCGGCCGGAACGTGCCGTCCGGATAGCCCAGCATCAGGCCCTGATTGGCGCAGACGCGAATCCGTTCTGTATCCAGATCTTTCGTATCGGAGAACAGCTGCTTCGGCTCTGCCATTTCCATGCGCTGCTCTTGCCAGTTGATGACAAACTGCTGCGATGCGTCGGCACTTGCATTGACGCCGCCCCAGTCGCAGCAGAGATATCCCAGCATCTCGGCAATTTCCCCGCGCGGCATGGCAGCATTGTATCCGTAATTGCCGCTGAGCAGATTATTTGCCTCGCAGACCCGGTACGCCGCCTTCCACCAGGTGTCCCCAGTCTCGTTTTTCAGTTCGTCCGGAAATGCAATGCGCGCCAGAAGCGTCACAAATTCGGCGCGTGTGACGGTGTTTTCCGGGCGGAACGTGCCGTCCGGATAGCCCGCAATTTCGTCGGACAGGTACTCGATCTGCTCTTTCGCCCAATGCGTGTCCGGCACATCTTTGTACTCGCCGGCAAAAACTGCCGTGCACAGAAGCAGCATTACGCCAAGCACGAGGATCAGCCTTCTTGCTTTCATATCACGCCTCCTGTTTCGTCTGCGCGGCCAGCCGCATCAGCTCCGCCGATCCGGCCAGCGTCGTTTCTGTAATCATACTGCCGCCAATGAGGCGGGCGAGCTCCTGATTGCGTCCGGCATCGTCCAGATGCAGAACGCTTGTATAGGTTCTGTCGTTTTCCACGCGCTTTTCGACCGTAAATGCCACGTCGGCCATAGCCGCAATCTGCGGCAGGTGCGTCACGCACAGAACCTGCCGCCCCTTGGACACCGTCCAGAGCTTCAGCGCCACCTTCTGTGCGGCCCGGCCGCTCACGCCTGCGTCGACCTCGTCAAAAACCAGCGTCGGCACGCCGTCCTGCTGGGCAAGCACCTGCTTCATGGCGAGCATAATTCTCGCAAGTTCGCCGCCGGAGGCGACTTTGGAAAGCGGTTTGAGCGACTCGCCAACGTTTGCCGACATTAAAAACCGCACACGGTCCAGACCGGTCTCCGCCGGTTCCTGTGCTGCAAAATCGCAGACAAAGCGGATTTTTGGCATATCCAGCTGCCGCAGTTCCTCGCAGATGCGATCTTCCAACGCTTTGGCGGCCTCCTGCCGCGCGGCGCGCAGCGCCATTCCCAGCGCCAGGGCTTTATCCAGCAGCTGCCGCTCCTTTTTCTGCAGGCGCTCAATATGATCGGACGCAAATTCAATTTCGTCCAGACGCTTTTCAGATTTCTCCAGATACGCCAGCACATCCTCCACGCTTGCGCCATACTTGCGCTTGAGCTTGTGGATGGCGTCCAGCCGCTCTTCAATCTCCTCCAGCTCGCCCGCGGAGTAACTCAGATCGTCGCGCGCCGCGCGCACGTCTTCCGCCGCGTCCTGCACGCTGTACATGAGATCGGAAACCTTCTGATAAAGTGCCTCCATGTCGGCGCTGATCGCGCTCACGCGCGTAAGCGCCCGCTGCGCGTTGGCAAGCAGCCCGGCCGCGCCGTCGGAACTGTCGCCGCCATAGAGCGCCTCGTCGGCCGCGAGCAGCGCGTCAGAGAGCTTTTCCGCGTTCTGAAGCACGGTTCGTCGCTCCTTGAGCTGCTCCTCTTCTCCGGCCGTCAGATTGGCTGCACGGATTTCTTCAATCTGATATTGCAGCGTCTCCACCAAACGGAGCTTTTCCGACTCGTCCATGCTGAGCTTTGCAATCTCGCGCCGCACGCTCTGCAGATCGAAAAACGCCTCCTGATACTGCAAAAGCGCCGCTTCATCCTGCGCAAAGGCATCAAGATATGTCAGATGGTTCTCTTCGTCAAACAGCTGCTGCGAGTCGTGCTGGCCATGGATATTGATAAGCCTTGCGCCGAGCTTTTTGAGCGCCGCCACTGTGACGGGCCGTCCGTTCACGCGGCAGACATTTTTCCCGTCTGCGTAAATCTCGCGCTGCACCTGCAGCTCCTGCGGGTCATATTCGACCTGATTTTCCGAAAACCACTCGTTTTGCGGAATATTTGTAAAAATCGCGCTGACAAACGCACGGTTTGCGCCCGTGCGGATGACATCGCGATAAGTCCGTTCGCCAAGAATGGCGGAAATGGCGTCGATCACAATCGATTTGCCGGCGCCGGTTTCGCCCGTCAGAACATTGAAGCCGCGTTCAAATAAAATCTCGGCCTGCTCAATGACGGCAATATTTTCAATATGCAGAACACTCAGCATGTAACCGACTCCCTTTCTTCTCAGTGGGCCGCGTGGGTATTGACCTGGGCGCGGATTTCCGCGCAGATGTTCGCGGCCGAGGCCGCGTCGCGCAGAACAACCATACAGGTATCGTCTCCACCTAGCGTCCCAACGACCTCCGGCAGATCTAACTTATCGAGCGCCGAGCAGGCTGCCATCGCAAGTCCTGGCAAGGTCTTGATGACGATGATGTTCTGTGCGTAGTCGACGCTTGTCACGCACTGGCCAAAAATGATATTGAGCTTTGAGGAAAACGCATGCTCCACGGGCTTTGCCGCCGCGCTGTAGCGGTAGGTTCCGCTCGGGCCGAGCTCTTTGATGATGCGCAGCTGCTTGATGTCCCGGGAAATGGTGGCCTGGGTGGTGTTGAAGCCGCTTTTCTGCAGCTCCTGCAGAAGCTGCTCCTGCGTTTCAATATCTTTTTCACGGATGAGCTCGAGAATTTTTTCGTGACGTTTCGATTTCATGGCCTTACCTCTGCCTGTCGATAAATTTTTTGTTGAGAATTTCAAAGAAGCTGGTCTGCTTGAGCCGCACAAGCTTTGTCACCTTATCCGAAGCCTTTGCCGTGATGACATCGCCCGTATTGAGCCGGAACGCCCGGCCGCCGTCGACAGACAAGAATGCGTTGTGCCGCCCGATTTTTCCAACCTTGACCGAAATCACACGGCTCGGCGCGACGACAATGCTCTTTGCAAGCATCGCGTGCGCGCAGATCGGCGTAATGAGAAGATTCTTGGCCGACGGCTCTATGATCGGCCCGCCGGCCGACATCGAATAGGCCGTAGAGCCCGTCGGCGTGCAGATGATGATGCCGTCGCCGGAATAGCTCGTTGCCTCCACATTGTCGCAGTACACCGCCAGCTGCACCACGCGTGCAATCGCGCCCTTTGTAATAACGGCGTCGTTGAGCGCCGTCTCGTGCATCAGCTTCTGCCCGTTTCCGGTGACGGTGATGTCAATCATGCTGCGCGGCTCGATGGTAAACTCGCCGGTGGGAATCTTACGCAGAAGCTCCAGCTCGCTCGCTTCCAGCTCCGCGATAAAGCCCATCGTGCCGATGTTCACGCCAAGCACCGGAAGATTGTGCGCCGTCGCAATTTTGGAGGCGTGCAGAATCGTTCCGTCGCCGCCGAAGCAGATCAGCATATCGGCTGTCTTGATCTCGCGGTGCAGATCCTGAAACGCCAGATGCTTTGGCAGCTCAAAGTCCCGGTCTACATCAAACGGCAGGCACATCGACACTTCCGCGCCGCAGTCCTCCAGAATCTGCCGGGCCTGCTGGGCTGTTCTGAACTGCTTGTCCCGGTATGGGTTCGGCGTCATAACAATCTTCATGGCTTTTTCCTTATCCTTTCAGAGATGCATGTGCCTGCGCCACAAGCGCGTCCGGCGCCGGGTAGGAATCCTCGCCCGGCTGCAAAGAAAGATGCGCCAGAAACTCAATGTTCCCCTCCGGCCCCTTGACCGGTGAGAAGGTCAGATCGCGGATGGTAAAGTCCAGCGACTTTGCAAGCGCGATGAAATTGCGAAGAACCTCTTCATGTACAGCGGGGTCGCGTACAACACCCTTTTTGCCGACCTTTTCTTTGCCCGCTTCAAACTGCGGCTTGATCAGGCACAGAACCTGCCCCGTCGGCTTGAGCAGCGTTTTGACCACCGGCAGCACAAGCCCAAGCGAGATAAACGACACATCGATGACCGACAGATCGAGCGGTTCTCCAAGATCCTCCGGCGTTACGTAGCGGATGTTTGTCCGCTCCATGACGACCACGCGCGGATCGTTGCGGATTTTCCAGGCCAGCTGGCCGTAGCCGACGTCGATGGCAAAAACCTTTTTTGCGCCCTGCTGCAGAAGGCAATCCGTAAACCCGCCGGTGGACGCGCCGGAGTCGCTGCAGACATAGCCTGTGGGATCAACGCCGAAGTTCCTGAGCGCCTTTTCCAGCTTCAGTCCGCCGCGGCTGACGTAGGGACAGGCCGCGCCGCGCACTTCAACATTTGACGTTATGTCAACTTCCATACCGGCCTTATCCGCCTTCTGGCCATTCACATAAACTTCGCCCGCCATAATGGTTGCCTGCGCCTTCGCGCGGGACTCCGCCAGCGCAAGGCTCACCAGCAGCACATCGAGCCGCTCTTTATGCTTCATATTGACATACCTCCCTGATTTGCCGGGCCAGGTGCCCGGCGTCAAGCCCCGCCTGCGCGTAGAGCTCGGCGACGCTTCCATGGCCGACGAAGCCATCTCCCAGGTTCTGCCTGCGGCAGACCGGATGGATTCCCGTCTGCGCCAGATGCGAGAAAATCTCATCTGCCACGCAGCCGTGGCTAGATGTCTCCTCCACCACCAGCACGCGCCCGGTCTTTTTCGCTGACGCCTCAATGGCCGCCCAATCGACCGGCGCGATGGTTGCAAGTTTCAGAACCTCCGCGTGAAGGCCGCTTTGCGCGGCCTGACGCGCGGCGTCGAGAACTGGGTTGATCATCGTGCCGTAAGTAATAACGGTGCAGTCTGCGCCGTCCTGCAGACATGTCTTTTCCGCATCGAGCTGATACGCGCCCTCCGCGCCGCGCGGATAGCGCACGGCGACCGGTCCTTCGTCCTCCAGAACCGCCTGGCGGAGCATCTGCTGCAGCTCTGCAAAGTTCGCGGGACAGTAAATTTTCATGCCGGGAACTTCCCGCAGAAAACCAACATCGAACACACCATGATGCGTTCTGCCGTCCTCACCGACAAGCCCCGCCCGGTCCACGGCCAGCACCACGTGCAGCTGCTGCAGCGCAAGATCGTGCAGCAGCATGTCAAACGAGCGCTGCAGGAACGTGGAATAGAGCGCCACAACCGGAATCAAGCCCTGCTTTGCCATGCCGCAGGCCATGGAAACGGCATGCTCTTCGGCAATACCGACGTCAAAAAAACGCTGCGGATAGCAGGCGGCGAAGCCGGTCAGTCCCGTTCCGTCGCGCATTGCGGCCGTAATGGCGCAGATGCGTCCGTCCGTATCGGCCAGCTTTCCGAGCGTTTCGCCGAAAACATCCGAAAAATTCTTTTTGTGGACGCAGGCCGTTGCGCCGCGCGTCGGGTCAAAAACGCCCACGCCGTGGTACGCAGACGGCATCTGCTCGGCAAGCGTATATCCCTTGCCTTTGGTTGTAATCAGGTGGAGCAGGACAGGTTCCTGCAGGGCTTTTGCCGTCTGCAGAAGCGACTCCACCTTTTTGATGTCGTGTCCGTCCACCGGGCCAAGATAGGTAAAGCCCAGGGAGTCAAACAGGTTTGAGCCCAGAAGCGTCCTGCGCACGCGCGCTTTGAGCTTGTGGGTAAAATCATAGAGCTTTTTGCCGCCCGGGATTTTTGACGTGAACGAGCGATACCGGAGCTTCAGGCCAATGTAGCCCGGGCGCAGGCGGACCTTTGCCAGATGGCGCGAAATCGCGCCGACATTCGGCGTGATAGACATGCCGTTGTCGTTGAGAATGACGATCAAAGGCTCGCGGCTTGCGCCGGCGTTATTGAGGCCCTCGTAAGCAAGGCCGCCCGTGAGCGCGCCGTCTCCAAGAAGTGCCAGAACGCTGTAGTCCTGCTTTTCAATCGTTCTTGCCCGCGCCATGCCCAGCGCGACCGATACCGCGTTGGACGCATGGCCTGCGATAAACGCGTCTGTCTCGCTTTCGGCCGGGTCCGGGAAGCCGGACATGCCGCCGAATTTGCGCAGATGGTCAAAGCCCTCTGCCCGGCCGGTCAACAGCTTATGGACATAGCTCTGGTGGCCGACGTCAAAGACCAGACGGTCGCGCGCGGTATCAAATACGCGTTCGATCGCCACGGTCAGCTCAACGACGCCGAGATTGGATGCCAGGTGGCCGCCCGTCTGGCTGACGTGGCGGACCAGAAATTCCCGGATTTCCCGGCAGAGCCGGATCTCATCCTGCTCATTCAGGCGCAGAAGATCTTCGCGCGAATGAATTGTTTCTAAAATCATAGCAACCTCTGAGAATCAGGCTTTCCGGCGCGGCGTGAACTTTTCCGGAATGGTATGGAAAAAGTGCAGAATCCCCGCCGCCGTGCGAACAACCGTCGTGCTCGAGCCCAGGGCAAAGGATTTGCCGCAGGCCTTTCCGCCGACCGTTAAGCCCGCGGCCAGCGCGGACATGGCAAGCGTAATGACCATTTCCTGCGCGCCGGGGTGCAGCGCCAGCACGCGCACGGCAATCGTCGCCGATGCGGAGCCTGAAATAACGCCGCAGATATCGCCGATCACGTCATTGCAGAACGACGACACGCGGCCCGCGTTCCGGATGAGCTTCAAAGCTTCGCCCGCCTCCGGAACCTTACGCGAGGCCATGGAATGGAACGGCTTTTCATCCGCCGCCGTCACGGCCACGCCGATGATATCAAACACAATGCCGATGGCAATGATGCAGATCAGAATCACAAACGAGACGCCAAGCGATGCGCTTGCCAGAAGATTGGTCGAAATCAGCGACATAATTGCCGAAATGCAGACCGTAATAAAAAAGATGGTAATAATCCAGCGCCAGTCCGGTCCGGATTTTTTCGGAGTTTTGCTGTTTTTCTGTGCAGCCAAAACAAGTTCCTTCCTTTATATCAAAATAAACCCCATTTGGGGATTTACCAGAATGCAAAAATATCCAAGGAAGCTCGAATGAAATTGGCAAGAAGATTCAGTGAGAGATATTGGTTCAAGGCAAGGTTTAAAAGCGCAGGAATACTCTGTGTATTTCAAGCTTTTACAACCGCAGCATTGGGCCAATAGATCCGCTGAAGCTCGCGGACAATTTCTTTTGTGCTTCCGCCCAAACAAACAAGGCGGCAGATCTGGTTAATCTTACGGCTTAGGTCGGGTTTGTTTTCCACCCGGGAAGCCTCCCGTCGCCGAAGAGGCGGTTTCCCTTTCATCCCCGGGCCGGCTCGTTGCCGCTGCCGGGACCCGATTGCCACTGAGTCCGTACCGCAATCCCAGATCTGCCCATTTCTGACAGCCTAGGTGATTTCCACAACAGCTTTCTTCCGGTTCTAATCCTCTTTTGCAGACAGTGTTTCCAGAAGCGCGT
>CAKUCT010000062.1 GCA_934643765.1 uncultured Oscillospiraceae bacterium | reverse complement strand
ATCGCGGCGGCGCCGTTTATTGCGCGTATGGTCGAGTCTTCGCTCAACGAGGTCGACCAGGGCGTCATTGAGGCGGCAAAGAGCATGGGCGCGACCGACGGCACGATTATTTTCAAGGTCCTCATCGGCGAGGCGCGCACGTCGCTGCTCGTCGGCGTGACGATCGCACTCGGCACCATTCTCGGCTACTCCGCGATGGCGGGCGTGCTGGGCGGCGGCGGCCTCGGCGATATCGCCATCCGCTACGGCTACTACCGCTATCAGTCGGACGTGATGTGGGTGACGGTCATTCTGCTGGTGGCCCTTGTGCAGATTCTGCAGGGCATCGGCATGCTTTTGTCCAAAAAGCTTGACCACCGGCGCCACTGATGTAGTCCGTAGGCAGATAAATTTTGATACGCATGGCCGCCGCTTCCGCGGCGGCCTTTCAACCACTTTCCAGGTAAGGAGACGGATATGAAATCCAGGCACCAGATTTTTCACCAGGCGTTTGTCGCTTCGCTGCCCGTTCTGTGCAGCTATCTGTTTCTGGGCATGGCCTACGGCATTATGATGCAGGAGTACGGCTTTGCCTGGTATGATTCGCTGCTGGTCAGCGGCATCGTCTACACGGGCGCGTTCCAGTTTATGTTCATCACGCTTCTCTCCAGCGGCGCATCTGTCGCAACCATTGCGCTGACGGCGCTTTTGATGAACAGCCGGCAGAGCTTTTACGCGCTGACTTTTCTGAACGATTTCAAGCAGATGGGAAAGCGCAAGGCCTATATGATCCACTCGCTGACCGACGAAACCTATGCCGTCAACTGCACGCTCAGCGCCCTGCCGCCCGAAGAAAAACATGATACCATGTTCTATCTTGCCGTCCTCTGTCATTTTTATTGGACCGCTGCGTCCGCGCTTGGCGGCGCGCTCGGCCAGCTGATTCCGTTTGACCTGACGGGCATTGATTTCTGCATGACGGCTCTGTTCGTCACGATCTTCATCGACCAGTGGGACAAGACGCGCCGCCATACGCCGGCGCTGGCCGGTCTGTGCGTGGCAATCGTCTGCCTCGTCATTTTCGGGGCCGGAAGCTTCATGCTGCCGTCGCTTTTGATTACCTCCGCCATTTTGATCTTCGCCGGACGAAAGAGGGCCGCGGCATGAACACGGGACGCTTTCTTCTGATTGTTCTGATTTCATTTGTCTGCACCTATTTTCTGCGCGCGCTGCCGTTTCTGGCCTTCTCCGGAGACCGGAAGATGCCGGACTGGCTGGACAGTCTCAGCCACGCGCTGCCGCCCGCCATCATGGCGGTACTGGTGATCTACTGCCTCAAGGATGTGCCGTCCGGCTTCTATCCCGGCGGCGTATGCAGGCTCCTCGCCGTGGCCGTGACGGCGGCCTGCCACAAATGGAAGCACAACACGTTTCTGAGCATCGCCGCCGGTACGGCTGTGTATATGCTCCTCATCCGCCTCTTCTAAAACCTCGTAGAGTTTCGCGCCGTAGGGCGAAATAAAGTATAAATACATTTTATCCGGTGGCTCTGCCAACCGGAAAAATACCGCTCGCCTCGCCAGTGTAGAAATTTTGTGCAACGCGCAAAATTTATGCGCGCAGCGAGGCGCAGCCTTACTGTCAAAAAGCCTCCGCTTTTGACAGTAACAGTAACTGCCCCGCATCTGATAGATGCGGGGCAGTTTTTATCCAGCCGTGCCGGAAATAATGCTCTCAAAGAGCTGATTCATATATTCCGCCGTACACGCCGGGAAGCGGTGCTGCGCGGCAAGCTCCGGCGTGTAGTCTGGCAGCAGCATAGGCTGATACAAATACCAGCCGGTTTCCGCGTTCCGCGTGATCAGATTGACGGTCGGAACAAGTGCATAGTCTTCTATGGCCGCCCTGCCTCCCTCCATGCAGATGGTCACGCTCGCCATGCCGCCGAGCATATTCTGGGGCTCGGTCTGGTGTGAGAGGAAATTTCCCAGCGAGTAGAAGACCGGCACCTCGCGCCCATCGTCCGCCGTCTGCACCTGCACGGGCTGGACCACATGCGGATGCGCGCCGATAATCAAATCTGCGCCGCCGTCCGCCAGAACTTTGGCCCAGTCTTTCTGATACTGGTTCGGCCGGAACTCCCCTTCCTCGCCCCAGTGGACGAAGACAATCACAAAATCGGCCGCTTCCTTCGCGCGCTTCAAATCCTCGCGCACAGTGTCAAATGTTGTCAGCCGGTCGACCATCCAAGCTTTCCCCGGCGCGCCGCCGTTGAGTCCATACGTGTAGTTCAGCATCGCGATACAAATGCCGTTTTTCTCCACCACGCGCAGCGTTTTTGCATCCTGCTCCGTGTCGTGGATGCCGAGCGTCGTGATCTCCGGGTAATTTTCCCGCCAATAGCGGCAGGTATCCAGAATCCCCGTCTCACCCTTGTCAAAACAGTGGTTCGTCGCGCCGGTAATGACAGAAAAGCCCGCCCCGGCCAGCGCGTCCGCAACCTGCACCGGCGAGCCGAAGCTCGGGTAATTATCATAGAGCGCAGGATTTTCAACTAGAATCGTCTCCTGATTGATGCACGCAATATCATACTGCGCAGCTACCTGCGCAATCGTCTCGTAAAACGGCGAAAAATCATATCCGCCGTCCCCTGTCTCTGCCGACCAGTAGACCGTATTGTGGATTAAATTGTCGCCCAGAGCCATCAGCGTCACGCGCGCAGGCTCCGGTTCCGCTTCCGCAGGAACCTCCTGCACCGGCTGTTCCGGAAGAGAGGTTTCCGGCAGCTGTTCCGGCTGCACCTTCTGTTCCGGCTCCGGCGCTTCCGGCGCGGCTTCTGCCGTCACGGGAGGCTTTTCATCCAGCGCTTCCGCCTGCTTCTGGCCTTTGGATGCGCGCAGCACCCACCGCGCGCCGAAAAACAGCGCCGCGATCAGCAGCAAAATCAGCACACCGCCCAAGACCCAGCCGCCCGGCTGCGGTTTTTTGGAAAACTTCCCCGCCATCGCATTGCCCCCTTCTGCATCTATTTTGCAAATTCCGCCCAGACGAAGCGGTCAAAATCATCCCACAAAAATTCTTGCAGCTGCGCTGCAAAGCCCGCATCAAGCGCTGCTTGCCGCCTTGGCCCCTTCTGCGTCAGGACAAGCGGATTGATGTGCCGTTTCTTGGCCCGGACACGAACCGCGTAGACACCATCCGGCGGCGTCTTTCCGGCATGGGTGCCTGCAATCTTTCGGTACTGATGCCAATACGCACGCGTCTCATCGCGGCTTTCCAGCTTCGCAATGATCTCCGGCTCCGTTTTCCAGAGCTCGCCGCGCGTCAGCACGCCCATTCTGATTGCAAAGCGCAGAAGATCTGCCAGCGCCTGCATGAAAAACCGGTCGTCGTCGCTGACAAACCAGCGCGACTGCGCCAAAGACCATTGCGAAAACGCCTGCGCCGCGTCCAGATCCCGAAACGAAAGCTCCGGCGCGCCGTCCTCCGCCCGCGCGATGCACAGATTGTCATAGACCGCAGAAATTTCATCAAGCCCCACGTCGAACATCCGGTATGCGTTCCCGAGCGTATATTCCAGCCGGTCGGATGAGAGCCGGGGCGAGTCGTTGTCCGCAATCGGATAGCGGTGATAATCGTCCACATCGGCCGTCGTAAGGCGCAGCGCGCGCAGAAGCGCCTGGATTTGTTCATCCCCGGCCAGAATTGCGTGCGTCGGCGCCTCGGTCGACTCCTGCACCAAGTGGTCTCCGTTCAGAAAATCGACCACATGGGCAAAAACCGGCGTCGCGATATCGTGAAACAGCGCGCTCAGGCTCTGCGCGGTGTTCTGTGTAAAATGCCAGACGATGGCCGCCGCGCCAAGGCTGTGCTGATAGCGCGTATACTGCGGCCGCGCCTTGTAAATCGGGCAGGCAGTATACTCGCAGCCGCAGTTCATGCCGACACTCTGCAGCCGGCGCATCGGCTGTGTCTGCGCAAACGCCAGAAGCGCCTGCGGCAGCGCCCCGTAGCGCGCAATCAGTTCCATGACAATCGCCTTCTTTCTGCTTTATTTTATCGGAAAATCCGCCTTCTTTCAACAAAGTCTGCAAATTTAAGAATCGCGCGCAGGCATAAAAAAGCCGCTGCATCTTGGATGCAGCGGCTTTTGAAGAATTTATCGGATAACCAGGTCTCCGTTTTCCACGTCGACGGTGATGGTCTCGCCGGGCAGGATGCTGCCGGCCAGAATCTTCTTGGCAATCAGCGTCTCAACCGTGTGCTGGATATACCGGCGCAGCGGTCTTGCGCCGAACTGCGGATCATACGAGGTGTCGATGATCAACTGCTTTGCAGCTTCCGTCAGCTCGCAGTGCAGCTGCTTGTCGGCCAGTCTCTTGTTCAGCGCGTCGATCTGCAGATCGATGATGCCTGTGATGTTCTGCTTCGTCAGCGGCTTGTAGAAGACGATCTCGTCAAGTCTGTTCAGGAACTCGGGGCGGAAGGTGTGGTGCAGAAGCGCATCCACCTGGTCTTTTGCTTCCTGCGTGATCTCGCCGTCAGGCCCGATGCCGTCAAGTAGAATCTGGCTGCCGAGGTTCGAGGTCAGGATGATGATCGTGTTCTTGAAGTCCACGGTTCTGCCCTGGCTGTCGGTGATTCTGCCGTCGTCGAGCACCTGCAGCAAAACATTGAAGACATCCGGATGCGCCTTTTCAATCTCATCGAACAAGATGACAGAATACGGTCTGCGGCGCACGGCCTCTGTCAGCTGGCCGCCCTCTTCATAGCCCACGTATCCGGGAGGCGCACCGATCAGTCTCGACACGGAGAACTTCTCCATGTACTCCGACATATCGATACGGATGAGGTTCTTCTCGTCATCGAACAGGGTCTCGCACAGGGTCTTTGCCAGTTCGGTCTTACCGACACCCGTCGGGCCCAGGAACAGGAACGAGCCCAGCGGCCGGTTCGGGTCCTGAATGCCGGCTCTGCTTCTCTGGATGGCCTCGGCCACCACGCGCACAGCCTCATCCTGACCGATGACTCTCTTGTGGAGCGTGTCTTCCAGATGCAGAAGCTTCTCGCGCTCCGACTCCATCAGCCGGGAGACCGGGATGCCGGTCCAGCGCTCGATGATCTTCGCGATTTCCTCTTCGGTGACTTTGTTGCGGAGCAGGTTCGAGCCCTTGGCGTTCTGCGTCTGCTTTTCATCCTGCTCCAGCTGCTTTTTGAGCTCCGGCAGATCGCCGTATTTGAGCTTCGCAGCCTTTTCATATTCGCCGTTTTTCTCGGCGGTCTCAATGTCGCGGTTCAGCTGCTCAATTCTCTCACGCAGCTGCTGCACCTGACCGATGGCCTTCTTCTCGTTTTCCCACTGGGCCTTCATGGTGTTGAAGGTTTCGCGGTTCTCGGCAAGTTCCTTCTGCAGTTCAGCAAGACGCGCCTTTGAGAGCTCATCGTCTTCGTTCTTAAGCGCCGCCTCTTCAATCTGCATCTGGATGATCTTGCGGTTGATAACGTCAAGCTCGGTCGGCATCGAGTCCATTTCCGTGCGGATCATTGCGCAGGCTTCATCAATAAGGTCAATGGCCTTGTCGGGCAGGAAGCGGTCGGTGATATAGCGGTTCGAGAGTGTAGCTGCGGCAATGATCGCGGGGTCCGTGATCTTGACGCCGTGGAACACTTCATATCTGGACTCCAGGCCGCGGAGGATTGCAATCGTGTCTTCTACCGTCGGCTCCTGCACCAGAACCGTCTGGAACCGGCGCTCAAGCGCGGGGTCCTTTTCAATATACTGCCGGTACTCATCGAGCGTCGTCGCGCCGATGCAGTGCAGCTCGCCGCGCGCCAGCATGGGTTTTAGAAGGTTGCCCGCATCCATCGAACCCTCGGTCTTGCCCGCGCCGACGATGGTGTGCAGCTCATCAATGAACAGAATAATCCTGCCCTCAGACTTCTTGACCTCAGCCAAAACAGCCTTCAGCCGCTCTTCAAACTCGCCGCGGTATTTTGCGCCCGCGATCAAAGCGCCCATATCCAAGGAGAAGATGGTCTTGTCCTGCAGCGCCTTCGGCACTTCATTGGACACAATCCGCTGCGCCAGGCCCTCGACGATAGCCGTCTTGCCGACGCCCGGTTCGCCGATCAGCACGGGGTTATTTTTCGTCTTTCGGGACAAAATCCGGATGACATTTCGAATTTCTTCGTCACGGCCGATGACGGGGTCCATCTTCTGTTCTCTTGCGCGCTTGACAAGATCGGTGCCGTATTTCTCCAGCGCCTCATAGGTGTCCTCCGGCGAGTCGGAGGTCACGCGCTGGTTGCCTCGGATGGACTGCAGCGCCTGCAGGCAGCGTTCTTTTGTAATATTATAGGTAGAAAACAGCGGCTTCAGCGTCGAATCCGCCGTCTCAATCAGCGCCAGCACCAGATGCTCCACAGAGACGAAGTCGTCTTTCATCTCGTCGGCAATCTTTTCCGCGCGGCTCAGCGCCGCGTCCACGCTGCGCGAAACATAATACCGGTCGGCCTCCCGGCCGGAACCTGTGACTCTGGGAAGCTTGCCAAGCTCCTGCAAAACAGCCGCGTCCAAGCTCTCCACCGTCACGCCCATCTTGCGAAGCAGCTGCGGCGCCAAGCCGTTTTCCTGCCGCAGCAGGCTTGCGAGCAGATGTACCTGCTCAATTTGCTGGTTCTGATTTTCAATCGTCAACTGCTGTGCGGCCTGAATGGCCTCAAGCGATTTCTGCGTATACTTCTGTGCGTTCATATTCTTCACCTCAATTTAGCACTCTCTGCATTCGAGTGCTAACTCAATTTTCTACAGTGTAAACCCGTCCGCCGGTTTTGTCAATGGGAGCACGCAAAAAGTTTGTTACTTTTTTGTGAATTTTATCCCGGCTATCGCCGGGGAAAATTTTTTGTATTTCATACATATTTCATATTTACCCTCTAAGTTTTTTAATAACCCCTTGGTAAGATAATCATGCAAGAAGCGGTATATACTTTTTCATTTTCCCCTCATATATTTGAAAAGAGAACTCCGAAAGCAAACTGGTCATTTGTTTTCGGAGTCCTTTTTTGCAGAAAAACAACAGGCTCCGGTAAATACCGGAGCCTGTTGTTTTTTTATGACAGTTTTTTAAGCGCGGCGTCAATGTCGCCGATCATATAAAGAGAACCGTAGCACAGAACCACGCCGTCTTCTCCCGCGTGCTCGATGGCAAGGCGTACACCGTCTTCTACCACGTCGCAGGCCGTTGCGGGCTTGCCGAACTGGCGCAGATACTCCGCCAGCTTTCCGGCCTCCAGCGCGCGCGGATTACCGGGGGTGATGGTGATAAACTCCTTGGCATACGGCGCGACGTTTTTATACATGCAGTGGTAATCCTTGTCGCCCAGCACACCCGTCAGAACCGTCAGCTCGCGGCCCTTGAGATAGTCGTCGATGTTCTGAACCAGCGCCTCAATGCACTGCGGGTTATGTCCGCCGTCGATGATGAATAGCGGCTTTTCACGCATGATCTGGAACCGGCCCGGCCACTGTACGGTCTCAAGGCCCGTGCGGACGGCCTCATCCGTCAGATTCCAGCCGCGCGCCTTGAGCGCGTCCACCGCCGTCAGAACAACCGCCGCGTTGTGCAGCTGGTGCTCTCCGAGCAGCGGAAGCTTCAGATTTTCAAACCGTCCGCAGGAGAAGACCTGCCCGTCCAGTCCGTGCGAAAGCAGCCAGATGGAATCAAAGTCCGCCTTATGAAGCTTGGCCCCGACGGCTTTGCAGCGCGCCTCAAACACCGCCTCCACCGACGGCTTCTCGCGGTAAATCACCGCGTCGCAGCCGGGCTTGATGATGCCGGACTTTGTCGCTGCAATTTTCTCCAGCGTATCGCCGAGCACCTCCGTGTGGTCCAGACCGATGTTGCAGAGAATCGCGGCCTCCGGCGGCAGGATGACGTTCGTCGCGTCAAACTCGCCGCCCATGCCGACCTCGCAGATCACAATGTCGCACTTTTCGCGCTTGAAGTATTCAAACCCCAGCGCCGTGACCATCTCAAACTCCGTCGGCTGCTCAAAAATCGAGTCCGCCATGGGCTTGATGTACTCGGTCAGCTCGCAGATTGCCTCGTCCGGAATCTGCTCGCCATTGATCTGGATGCGCTCGTTGAAGCGCAGAATGTAAGGCGAGGTGTAAAGGCCGGTCTTGTAGCCTGCCGCCTGGAAAATCGAGGCCAGCATCGCGCAGGTCGAGCCCTTGCCGTTCGTGCCGGCTACATGGACAAATTTACAGCTGCGCTCCGGGTGGCCCATTTTGTCGAGCAGGGCGGTAATCCGCTCCAGCCCGGGCATGCTGCCCTTCCAGCAGACAGCGTGAATGTAATGCAGTGCTTGTTCAAGCGTCATAGCGGAATCTTCTTTCTGATACTAAAGTTTTTCTATATATAATGTAGGAAATTTCGCGCCGATATCATTCCTGCTTCTGCGAAGCGCCGACCGGCGGCCAGAGCTTTGCAGCGGCAAATACCTTGGATTTATACAGCAGCCACACGATCAGCACGTCCAGCACAAAGGTGATGCCGAACTGCACGCTGCGCGAAGCGAGCTTCGTCAGGAAAAACGTCTCAAACGCCTCGCCGCCGTAGACAAAGGCCAGCGACCAACTCTGATAGAGGATGGAGCCGAACACGATGGCCGGCAAAAATGCCAGCGCGATGGTCCAGGGCGTGGTCTTCTTGATCAGCATCGGGCGCATCAGACCCGCGCAGACGCCGTACAGAATCGGCGGCACGCAGAACAGCGGGTTGTAACCGTAGCCGGAGAACAGGCAGCCGACCAGGTCCGCCGAGAATCCAACGAGCGCGCCGGGCAGCGGGCCAAAGAGCATGCCGGCCAGGAAAATCGGCACCGCTTCCAGCGAGAAGCGCGTCGACACGTCCGGCATCGGAATAATCAGCCGCGCCAGCACGACGCTGATGGCCGCGAGCACGGCGCAGACGACCAGAGTTTTGACGTTTTTCATGGAGCCGGTATGCGCGTGCGCAACGGCTGCAGATTGATTTTTAGACATAAAAAAGCCTCCTAATCGAAATGATGGGAGGAGGTTAGAATGATTTTGATGCGGCAAAGAAACTTCCTGTACCGGTTTTCGGCCGTACGATTTCAGTTTGACAGCGGATGCGAAATGACATCGCGGAACCATTTCCTTCGCCCGGCGGCAACCTCCCATCCGACCGGTACTTGACGCGTCATTTCTACTCATGCAACGTTCGACTACGCA
>CAKUCT010000061.1 GCA_934643765.1 uncultured Oscillospiraceae bacterium | reverse complement strand
GAAAGACACCCCTGATGGGTTTCTTTCACACTATCTTCCTTTCCGTAATCATTCGCCTGTAAGGTTTTTCGACAGACTGAGCCGTGAAGCTTCCGCTTCACGGCTTTCAATTTTCAAAATTATGCCTTGAGCAGCACCCACATCGCCGGGCATACGCCGCCGTCGGCATAGTTGATATTGATGCCCGGCATATAGACCGCGCCCTCTGCGTCCACGCTCACCGCGGAGACCAGATTGCTGCCCGGCGTGCGCGTCCACCACCACGCGCCCATATTCCGGCTTTCCGCATCCGGACAGTATTTGTCCAGCTCTTCCAGCCCAAAGATAAAAACCTTGTCCATGCAGTCCTGCCCGCCGGGCGTACTGTAGACCGGGTTTTCGATCGCGTGGACCCGGGACGCGATAATCTGGCTGCGCTCTTCCTTCGTAAACGCCTGCTCCAGAAATTCATGGTTCAGCCAGCGGCGAAGGCTGGACTCTTTCCAACTCATCAGAATCCGAAGATCATTATACGCCTTTTCCGCAACCAGCGTCTGCGCAAGCAGCAGCCGCAGCTTGCCGCGCTGCTCCAGCACGCGCCAGGAAATTGCCTTCCCGGCAAAGGTTCCAAACGGCACAACATTGCCAACCTCAAACTGCCGCAGCACCCGGCACCGGTCGAGATACCACGGTGCGCGCGAATAATCGCCGAGCACCTGAAACTGCTGCGCGGCCTGCTCCAGCTCCGCCATCGTCGTATGGGTCAGATAGAGCTGCTTTGCCTGTTGATACGCTTCCTCCAGCGCCTCGCTGGTTTTTGTCTGTGGTGCTTGCATGGCTTGCTTCCGTCCCTTCTGCTGTATCTTTTTACTGCGACATCCGCTTGAGAAGATCCAGTGCCTCCTCCAGCTTCTGGTTCACGCCGTCCGTCTGCACTGCCTCGCGCACGCAGCCTTCAATGTGCGCCCGGACGACCTCTTGGTTGATGCTCTTGAGCAGGGCCTGCGTCGCCATAAGCTGGTTGGAAATCTCCACGCAGTACCGGTCTTCGTCCACCATCTGAATCAGGCCCTCAATCTGGCCCCTTGCAATTTTAAGCTTCCGCAGAACCGATTTATGATCTGCTTTCATATCTGCACCCGCTCTCTTTACACCATACCCCTGTATGGTATTATCTTCGTGCACCTGATTATAGCACATCGTTTTAAAAAACAAGCGGGAATTTGCGCCGTCCGCTTTTCGCGCAAATCATTTCATCAAAAAATACCGCAAACGCATCGGTTTTTTCGCTTTTCCGCAAATTGACAAGGTTTTTTCCATGTGATATGATGATCAAAATTTCAAACAGGGGGCAGGCTTATGTCCATTCGTTTTGCATCCCCGGACGACTGCCGGGCCATGCTCGATATTTACGCACCGTATATTGAAACCACCATCACCTTTGAGCAGGCCGTTCCGTCGCAGGAAGAATTTCTGCAGCGCATTGTCACCGTCCAGGCGGAGTACCCCTGGATTGTCTGGGAAGAAGACGGAAAAATCCTCGGCTATGCCTATGCGCACAAATTTGCCGAGCGCGTCTCCTACCGCCCGAGCAGCGAGCTGTCGGTCTACCTTGACAAGAGCGCCCGCGGCAGGCATCTCGGCCCGAAGCTCTATGCCGCGCTCATTGCTATTTTGCAGCTGCAGAATGTGAAGACGGTCTATGGCATTGTCACATCGCCAAACGAGCGGAGCGAAGCCATGCATCTGGCGCTTGGCTTTACGCGCGTGTCGACGCTCAAAAACGTCGGCTATAAGCAGGGCTGGCGCGATGTCAGCTGGTACGCCAAGCAGATCGGCGATTACTCTGAGCCGCTTGCCCCCTTCCGCCCGATCGGCGCGCTGCCGCAGGCGCAGCTGGAGGCCGCACTGCGCGAAAATACCTGACCTTTCCCCGCAAATATCCTAACCGGGAGATACATTATGGACATCAAACTGATTGCATTTGATCTGGACGGGACGCTTCTGCGCCCCGACAAAACCATCTCTCCTCGCACGCAGGCCGCGCTGGAAGCGGCCAACGCCAAGGGCGTGCTGCTCGTCCCGGCGACGGGC
Source organism: uncultured Oscillospiraceae bacterium (assembly GCA_934643765.1). Classification (GTDB taxonomy): domain Bacteria; phylum Bacillota; class Clostridia; order Oscillospirales; family Oscillospiraceae; genus CAG-170. Next base: position 7,173 of record CAKUCT010000061.1, on the reverse strand, counting down.
CGGCTTTTCATCGCGCTGCCGCCGGAGCTGCAGGACGCGGCGCTGGTGCGCTACATGATTCTGATCAACGGCGCTTCGATCTATGACGGCAAGACCAAGCAGATTCTTGCGCGCACGGAAATGGATCTGCCGCAGGCCGAGCGGATGCACGCGTATATGCAGACGCTTCCGGCTCTGTGCGGCTTCTATCAGAACGATCAGGGCTGGATGTCCTCCGGCGACTATGCGCAGCTGCCGCAGGTCATGCCGTCCGCCGCCTCGGCCTCTGTTCTGCAGCGGGCCTATCTGCCGACCGAACATTTTGACGCCCAGCTGCACGCCGCGCCGAGCATTCAGAAGATGATCGTCTATTTCCGCGATCTGGAGAAAAAGTTTTTCTATCTGGACGAAATGACCGAGAAATTCCCGGACTACGCCGTCTCCAGCTCTATTATCAATAACATCGAAGTCAATGCCAAACTGGCCACCAAGGGCGACGCCCTGGCCAAGCTCTGCGCCATGCTCGATATCCCGATTGCGCAGTGCATGGCCTTCGGCGACGACACCAACGACTGCTCCATGCTGCGCGCGGCGGGGCTCGGCGTCGCGATGGGCAATGCCTCCGATGCGGTCAAAACCTGCGCCGACGCAGTGGCGGAATCGAACGAAGAAGACGGCCTGGCCCGCATGATTGAGCAGGTTCTCGGCCTGTAACGCGCTATGGGGACAATCATTCCGATTCAGGATTTCGAGGCGCCCGCGCTGGATGTGTACGCCCGGCTGAGTGAAAACCAGCTCGTCTGCCGCGAGCACCCGGAGCAGGGCCTTTTCATTGCTGAAAGCGCGCTCGTGATTGACCGGGCGCTTTCCGCGGGGCTTATGCCGGTGTCCTTTCTGGCGGAGACCCGCTTGCTTCCGCAGGCCGCGTCGCTTTTGGCCCGGTGCCCGGACGATCTGCCTGTCTATACAGCAGAGCTCCCGGTTTTAGAGCAGCTGACCGGCTACGCGCTCACGCGCGGCATGCTCTGCGCAATGCGAAGACCCGCACCGCAGCAGCCCGAAACGCTGCTGCAAGGCGCGGCCCGTGTCGCGGTTTTGGAGGATGTGATGAACCCGACCAATCTCGGCGCAATCTTCCGCTCGGCGGCGGCGCTTGGCATTGACGCGGTGCTGCTCACGCCGGACTGCACGGACCCGCTTTACAGGCGCTCCATCCGCGTCAGCATGGGAACGGTCTTTCAGGTGCCGTGGGCCTTCCTCCCGCAAGCGGATTGGCAGGGCTTTCTGCACAAGCTTGGCTTCCAGACCGCCGCGATGGCGCTGCGCGAGGATGCGAAGGTCCTGTGGGACCCGGCGCTGGCAGGCATTGCAAAGCTCGCCATCGTCATGGGCTCGGAGGGCCCCGGACTAAAGCCGGAGACCATCGCCCGCTGCGACCACGTGGTAACGGTCCCGATGACGCACGGTGTGGATTCTTTGAACGTCGCGGCGGCCAGCGCCGTGGCATTTTACCAGCTGGCGCTGCTGCATCAGACCCCGCCAGTCAAATAGTGTTTCTGTGGCTCTCGCCTGGAGAGCCACTTTTTTTGCATTTTTTAAAATAGGGCTTGACAAATACCCTATGGGGGTATATATTGAAAATACCCTACAGGGGTATATGAAACACGGAGGCGATTCCATGGACCACAAAAATTGTCCGATGTGCTCCCAGCGCAAGAAAGAGCGCTCACCGGAGGAATATAAAAAGCTCATCAACCGGCTCAACCGCATCGAGGGCCAGATCCGCGGCATCCGCAGCATGGTAGAAAACGGCGCGTACTGTCCGGATATTCTGGTGCAGTCGGCGGCGGCCAACGCTGCGATCAATGCCTTTAACAAGGAGCTGCTGGCAAGTCATCTTCGCTCGTGCGTCGCAGAGGATATCCGCGAGGGCCACGACGAGGTCATAGACGAGCTGGTCGTGACACTGCAAAAGTTGATGAAGTAATACAGGCAGCGCCATACATTCTGTCTGCGGCCTTCGACGGTTCTTTTGTCCCAATGCATCTGTTTGAACGCTTGAAATACACAAAGTATTCCTGTGCGCCCAAGCCCTGAAAATCTTCCGCCGAATGCGCTTGCCATAATTTATGACGCAGCCTCAGAAAAAACCGGACATGCTATAGATAGAACAAGAGGTGCAAAGCATGAAACAGTACAATGTAACAGGAATGAGCTGCGCCGCGTGCGCAACACGCGTGGAAAAGGCAGTCAGCAAAGTCCCGGGCGTGACCAGCTGCTCGGTAAGTCTTCTGACCAACTCCATGGGTGTTGACGGCACAGCCGGTGCCGCCGAGATCATCCGGGCCGTCGAGCAGGCGGGCTACGGTGCAAGCGAAAAGGGCGCGGAAAAGCAGTCTCAGAGCATGCAGGAGGCCGAAAAGCAGCTGGAGGATCACGAAACGCCGAAGCTCAAGAAGCGGCTTTTCTGGTCGCTTGGATTCTTGCTGGTTCTGATGTATTTTTCGATGGGCCATATGATGTGGGGCTGGCCGCTGCCAAGCTTCTACACCGATAACCACATCGCCATGGGCCTGACGCAGCTGCTGCTCACGGTCATCATCATGGTCATCAACCAGCGCTTTTTCATCAGCGGCTTCAAGGCCCTGTGGCACCGCGCGCCGAATATGGACACGCTCGTCGCCCTCGGCTCCACCGCCGCCTTCGTCTACAGCACCTATGCGCTGTTCGCCATGACCGGCGCGCAGGTGCGCGGTGATATGGACGCCGTCATGGACTACATGATGGACTTCTACTTTGAGTCCGCGGCCATGATTCTGACGCTCATCACCGTCGGCAAGATGCTCGAGGCAAGGTCCAAGGGCAGAACGACGGACGCGCTCAAGAGTCTGATGAAGCTCGCCCCCAAGACGGCTACCGTCGTGCGGGACGGAAAAGAAGTAAGCGTTCCGGTCGAGCAGGTGCAGAAGGGCGATACCTTTGTCGTCCGCCCCGGCGAAAGCATTCCTGTCGACGGCGTGGTGTTGAACGGCACAAGCGCTGTCAATGAGGCCGCGCTGACGGGTGAAAGCATCCCCGTGGATAAAGCGCCCGGCGACAATGTCTCCGCCGCAACGGTCAATCAGTCGGGCTTTCTGACCTGCCAGGCAACGCGCGTCGGTGAGGATACCACGCTCTCGCAGATCATCCAGATGGTCAGCGACGCAGCGGCGACCAAGGCTCCGATTGCAAAAATCGCGGATAAGGTCTCCGGCATCTTTGTCCCGTCGGTCATCTCGCTTGCCGTTGTGACGACCATCGTGTGGCTTCTGATCGGCAGACCCTTCGGCTACAGCCTGGCGCGCGGTATTTCGGTGCTTGTCATCAGCTGCCCGTGCGCACTGGGCTTAGCTACCCCGGTCGCGATCATGGTCGGCAGCGGTCTTGGCGCAAAGAACGGCATTCTCTTCAAAACGGCAGCCAGTCTGGAAGAAACGGGCCGCATCCAGATTGTCGCACTGGACAAAACCGGCACCATTACCTCCGGCGAGCCCGCTATCACCGACATTCTCCCGGCCCAGGGCGTAAGCGAGCAGACGCTTTTGCAGTACGCCGTCTCTCTGGAGCAAAGAAGCGAGCACCCGCTGGCCAAGGCCATCTTGCAGGGCGCGCAGGCGCGCGGCATTGCGCCGCAGGAGGTCTCCGATTTCCAGGCGCTGCCCGGCAACGGCCTGACAGCTATGCTCAGCGGCAAGGCCCTTTTCGGCGGCAACGATCAGTTCATCGGCACAAAGGCTTCGATTCCGGACGATCTCAAGCAGCAGGCGCAGCAGCTCAGTGACGCTGGAAAAACCCCGCTTTATTTCAGTCTCGACGGCAAGCTTCTTGGCATCATCGCCGTCGCGGACGTCATCAAGGAAGACAGCCCGCAGGCTGTGCGCGAACTTCAGAACATGGGCATCCGCGTCGTCATGCTGACGGGCGACAACGAGCGCACCGCAAAGGCCATCGGCCGCCAGGCCGGCGTCGACGAAGTCATTGCCGGCGTCCGTCCGGACGGCAAGGAGCTTGAAATCCGCAAGCTGAAGGCCAAGGGCAAGGTCGCCATGGTCGGCGACGGCATCAATGACGCCCCCGCTCTGACAAGAGCCGACATCGGCGTCGCCATCGGCGCGGGTACAGACGTCGCCATTGACGCGGCGGACGTGGTTCTGATGAAGAGCCGTCTGCTCGATGTTCCGGCCGCCATTCGTCTGAGCCGCGCAACGCTCCGGAACATCCACGAAAACCTCTTCTGGGCATTTTTCTACAACACCATCGGCATCCCGCTCGCAGCCGGCGTGTTCATCCCGTTAGGGCTGACGCTCAATCCGATGTTCGGCGCGGCAGCGATGAGCCTGTCCAGCTTCTGCGTGGTATCGAACGCATTGAGACTCAATCTCTTCAAGCTGCGCGACGCGCGGCATGACCATAAGAGACACAGCAAACAAAAAACCGTTACGATTCTGAAGGAGGAACCAGAAACCATGGAAAAAACGATGCATATTACCGGTATGATGTGCGGTCACTGCGAAGCAAGAGTCAAGAAGGCTCTGGAGGCCGTTGACGGTGTGCAGGAAGCCAAGGTCAGCCACGAGACCGGCACCGCCGTTGTGACGCTCTCCAAGGACGTTGCCAACGAGACGCTCAAGCAGGCCGTTGAAGCGCAGGATTATCCTGTTACCTCGATCGAATAAAATTTTGCGATGAAAGCCGCGTCCCGGATGCTCCGGGGCGCGGCCTTTCAGCGTGTCAAAAAAGTCTTTTTGCCACGCTGCGGCAGTTTTTCAAACTTTTTTGAAGTTTGAAAAACTGATTGATTGAACGCGAAAGACACCCCTGATGGGTTTCTTTCACACTATCTTCCTTTCCGTAATCGTTCATCTGTAATGACAGTCTTAAAAGCCGCGTCCCGGATGCTCCGGGGCGCGGCTTTTGTCAAATCGGGCAGCTTTTTCATAGAATGGCCCAGTGAAGATTTTCGCTGTAAACCAGACTATGAGGTGACGCATATGTTAAGCATCACAAAATTCGGCGGCTCGTCGCTCTCCTGCGCCGCCAGATGGCGGCAGGTGCGCGAGATTGTCTGCTCCGACATCGCGCGGCGCGTTGTTGTCGTCTCCGCGGCCGGAAAGCGGCACGCCGATGACCATAAGATCACAGATCTTCTCTATCTCTGCCACGCGCACCTGCGCTATGGTGTGCCGTGCTGGGATTTATGGCGCAGAATCGCCGAGCGCTACCTTGCCATCCGCGACGAGTGCGCGATCGACTATCCGATTGAGCAGGACTTAGAGGCCATTTATTCCGGCCTCTCTGCGCAGACGAGCGCAGATTTTCTCGCTTCGCGCGGCGAGTATCTGTCTGCGAAGCTCATGGCCGCCTATCTTGGCTTTTCCTTCGTGGACGCCGCAAACTGGCTGCAGTTCGACTATACCGGGGCTGTTTTGCAGGAGGCGTCCTACGCCGCGCTGCAGTCGCTTGCCGACGGGCGGAAAATCGTGACGCCGGGCTTCTACGGCGCAATGCCGGATGGCCGCATCCATACGTTCTCCCGCGGCGGCTCGGACATTACCGGCAGTCTGGCCGCAGCCGCGCTGCACGCAGACGTCTATGAAAACTGGACGGATGTGCCCGGCATTCTCGCGGCAGACCCGAAAATCGTCAAAAATCCGCTGCCGATTCCAAATCTCAGCTACCCCGAGCTTCAGCTGCTGTCCTCCGCCGGAACGCAGGTACTGCACGAAAGCGCGGTCGAGCCCGTGCGCGCGCGGCAGATTCCGCTGCAGATCCGCTCCACTTTCCAACCGGAACTCCCCGGCACGCGCATCGGAAGCGGCGTTGCGCCCGATACAGCGCACACAGACGTCGTCGGCTTCGCGGGCCGGCGGCCGGTGAGCATGCTCCGCATCACGGCGCCCACCCGTCTCTCTGAAGAGACGCTCTGCTCGGTTCTATCCTGCCTATCCGCGCGGAGCATCCGCGTCTTTCACAGCACCTGCGGCGCGGAGGGGATCTGCCTTCTGCTGCGCGCAGGCGCCAAGCCGGAGGCGCTGCACGCTGCGGCAGACGCGCTACGCGCCATGCTCCCCGACGCGCAGGTAAAGCTCCGCGAAAATCTGGCGCTGCTGCTGGCCCTCTGCCGCACAACACAGATCTGCCCGCGCCTGGCCGCCGCCATTGAAGCGGCCGGTGTTCCGGTGCATCATCTTATCCAAATGCCGCCGGCGCTGCTGCTGTGCGTCAACGACAGCCAGTATGAGACCGCCCTGCGTGCGGCCTATGCGGCGCAGAAGTGCTGATTGCTTGCTTTTTGCGGTGTGTATGATACAATATACAAAAAGAAACACGAATGGAGCGTCTTACTATGGAAAAGCGTCCGCTTATCATCTGCACCGACCCCGGCATCGACGACTTTGTAGCTCTGAGCATGGTCCTGCAGCGGCCGGAATTTGACCTTCTCGGCATCGTCGCGCTCAGCGGCAATGTCGGTCTGGACATCACGGTCAACAATGCGCTGCTCGCTGCCGAACTCAACGGCCGCGCAGACATTCCGGTCTTCGCCGGAAGCGCAAAGCCGCTGGTCCGCCCTGTGCGCTCCGCCAGCAATATCCACGGCAAAAGCGGCCTTGGCGCCTCTCTGGAGCTCTATGCCGCGCATCAGCCGCACCCGGGCTGCGGCGCGGATTTCATCGCAGAAATGGCAAAGCAGCATGCGGGCCGGCTTGAAATTCTTTCTCTTGGGCCGCTGACAGACGTTGCCCTGGCGCTGCAGAACGCGCCGGAGATTGCCGGCATGATTGCCTGCATCACCGTTATGGGCGGCGGCATCCACACCGGCAACGCCACAAAGTACGCCGAGTTCAACATTGTCGCAGACCCTGAAGCGGCGAGCGTTGTATTTTCCAGCGGCGTAAACACCGTGATGATCGGGCTGGACGCGACAAATCTCTGCCGCCAGGGACGCAGCGACATTGAGACGCTTTCCGCGCCCACAAAGCTCGGCCAGATCATCCCCGCCATGCTGCGCGATTACGCAGATGTCTACAAGCGCGTCCACGGCATCGATGGCGTTGTCATTCACGACGCCATCAGCGCAGTCTATCTCTGGAAGCCAGAGCTGTTCTCGTGCCTTCCCTGCCGGATCGAGGTCTGTCTGATTGATGGCGAGCATCT